>CAZBCT010000004.1:0-76931 GCA_964490485.1 uncultured Candidatus Brocadia sp.
CCGTCACTGAGATTGCAGCGGGCGCCTCGATCCCGGAAACGATAATGGCATTCGAGGTAATTAGGGTACTCAAAGCAACATCGGTTTGGTCAATGAATACGAATGGGTTGGGTGTGGTACTCGCGGCATGCGTGGTTACACTGAACGTATCGGTTACACCACCAATGTCAAGTATGGTGTCCGTTGTGATACCAGCAGTTGCCGATGACGTCTGGCGCACCACGACGCTAGCACCGTTGCCTACCGTACTCGCATCAGAGGTAAACGCACCACCATCGACCGCATATTCACCCCCCGTCACTGAGATTGCAGCGGGCGCCTCGATCCCGGAAACGATAATGGCATTCGAGGTAATTAGGGTACTTAGCGTAACATTTATCTGATCTGTGAATGTAAATTGATCTGGCGTTGGCGTTTGAACCGTGTAGGTCACGGTAATGGTGTCTTCCCCTGTATTGCCCGAATTATCCGTGGCAGTTATCGTTATTATATTATCCCCCACTGACAAACTTATACTGGAAGCCATCCAGATGGTTGTTCCGCTTGCAATACCACTTCCACCCCTGTTATTACTCCACGATACACTGCTTAATCCACTGGCGCTATCAGAAGCATTGCCGGCAAGATCTATGAGACTACTTGTTGTGATATACGTGGAATCAGAGGTGGGACTGGTAATTGTTACGGTTAGAGGAGTATATTCGTATGCACCAATGTCTGGGGCTAAGCCCTGAGGGCGAGTAACGCCTGGGAAATCAGAAATAACGCCGGGAACCGTTGCTCCAGCGTCGATGAGAGGTGATGGAGTCAGGAGGTGAAAGTCTCCAATCTCTGAATTAACAAAGGCCGGATTAGCTCCTGACCATGTGGTGCTTCCCATGTCTGTATAAGTTCCCGCGCCAATCTTGTCAAAATCTTTAAACCAGTTGTTGTTTCCAGTTAAAGTAGCGCCGCTACCGATAAAAACGTCATTACCTGCGGATTCGTAGACAAGATTGTTTTTCAGTGTTGCATTGCTCATAGCATTGATTCCGTATCTTCCGGAACCAAAGATTGTGTTGTGATAGAAATTTAAAGCAGTACTGTCGCCGCCAATAATAATGGCGTCATTTGTTAAACCATGAAAGATTGAATTATGTAAATTAATATTATTGCTCCCGGAAATTAGAGCTCCGTTGTTTCCACTAACCTTGAAATTGCCAATATCCAGATAACTGTAACCATGTGTATCTATTGCCCCCAGGTTATCAAAAGGTAGTTTTCCAAATTTAAAATCATCGACATAAAATGTCATTGGGTTTTGGTTTAAAAAGAACTGCACATTATTTAATTTAGAGCCAGAGGTAATTGTTTTAATACCGTTTATTAAAAACCACAGATTATCATCCACATACATTTTAAAATATCCCGCAGTGGTATGCATATATGCTTCAATATCAACCTTGTGCCATGTCCCACTTGTTAAACTTTTTCTGCTAGGCACTAAGGTGGCATAATTTGGTGGAGTAATAAATGTTATCTCGTTTTTTAAATGTGTTACTGATGACGGTCTGATCTGCAATATCAATTCGTAATTAGCATTGTCGTACATGCGAAGCATGGTGGTATCATTGCTCGATGTAATGTCGTCAGGATAATAAACCCAGTAGCTAATATAAAATTTATCATTTTCTGCGATATTGGCAGTTGCCACGTTTTTCAGCGACAAAGAGGTTGTCCCCGAAGTGCCTCTTACTATTTTTGCAGATTGCACTCCTTCGTGGACAATTGAGGTGTCTGCCGTAATCGAACCACCGGCTTCATTAAGAGTAAAATTCCAGGAGGCCTTTGCAGATTCAAATGTTTCAGCTACGGTTGGTATGTGCGCTAAGTTCCCTCCGGAAAAAATTGAGGTTGTATTTCCTCTCAAATATATATTGTCCGCTTCGTTTCCATTCCAGCCGGCAATCAGAGGGTTACTGTAGGTATTTGTACCTGTAAAAACAACCGTATCTCCAGGGTGAATATCTAACAACTCTAAATAATTCAGCGTTTTAATCGGTCGCGCAGGATCAATTCCAAAGTTAGTCCAATCTACCCCATTATTCCCATCGACGTAAAAAGTTGCGTTGGTTGGTAAGACCCTCCCTATCGTTCCCCTTAAAGATTTTCCGCCCCAACCATTGCCTGCACCATATAATCCGCTCCAGTTTGTGGCATAATATGACGCCAGACCCGTATGTTCCATGCCCATTGATGTTGGACTGCTCCCAAAATCCTTAACTATTGTCCACGTTGTTCCATGGTCGTTCGAGACTAATATCTGATTAACGTAGTTATCTGTGCATTGCCATTCGTTTAGACCGTATGAACTGAATATAATATTTCCAGAATCGTCCACGTCGGCCCAGCTCCAAACTCCACAGCCAGCAAGAGGATAAACGTACTCCATAGACTGCGATGTTCCATTGTCGGTTATTCTTGCGATGGAACGAGCATTCATATCAGGGGCATGCATGTCCATGCCAGCATAAATATAAAAACTGTCAGATGTTATGGCTGTCACCTCTACTCCTTTACCGTGGGGATCGATTGGCAGGATAAAATTAAAATCACTGGCAGAAATTCCGTCTGCATCTATTTTATCTGATGGCAGCTTTAGGATTCCATGGTCTCGATCACCAATTGCGACATAAAGGGCGTCACGATATGGGTCATAATAAACTTGATGGATATGATCCTCTGGTGGTGCCCAATTTGCGACGTTCGTCCAAATACCATTTGGGCGTCTTCGCCACAAATGTGCCCCAGTTGTTTTGCTATGAGTGGTATATTCTCCAGCCCAAACATTTCCATATTTATCTTCAGTAAAGTTCCAAATCTTTCCTTGTCCTGTTGCATCAATAAATTGTTGAACGGGCGTAAAGTTTAAACCGTCGGTACTTTCAAAAATAAATGAATATGGCGTGTTTGAACCCGTATAATCGGCTCTTACTCCACCAACATAGGTAATTCCACGGCTATCTAAAAACATATTCTTCGATAAATCGGATCTTGGAAATGTCATTTTGTCAGTAACGGAATGCCATTTGGTCCCATCAAACATCAAAACACCATACATTTGATTAATGCTTGTAATTTTATCTTTTTGAATCATCATTGCCTTTGCACGATAAGCATAAGAGGCAACCCCTTTGTCAACTTGGGACCACCTTACTGACGCAGCAGAAATGGAAGAGGTAACGGAGGAAAATAAGGAGGAAAAAACGATACATAAAACAGAGGTAATGGAAAATAGGAACCTCATAATTAAAGCCCCTTTCAAACAAAAAAAGCCTTACTGCAAAAGATGTAATTAACGTCCATCTTCGGCAGTAAGGCTATCTCAACTCACCCTTACCTCCCTGTAAGACTTAGACCCTTTACTTTGCGCCCCCAGATCACTCTGGGTTTGCCTTTATCGTATCATAATTAATATACCAGATACGGACTGTTGTCAAGAAAAATTTGTTGTTTCTTCATCTCTAGCCCGGATTTCTCGCCGATATATTAAACAATCCTCAGCATTGATATAAGATGTTTGTAAAGAGCAGATTATACACAACAGGCGTCGGAATGAAGATGAAAAAAGGGTGTAAAGATGCAATAAAGTATCAGCAGCTAATTCGTTGTTGAAACAACAAAGAATAGCTCATGGTTGTTGATAATCTCTTCCGACTCGTGAGGACTTAAATGATCACGATCAATTGAGGATAGACCCTTTGTTGGCAGTTATGCGCAAAATTATTAAGGACGTCAGGGGTGGACGCAAGCAAAGGGACAAAAGAGGAGATAGAGCGGGTCGTCAATCACATTCGGAGTCAATGGCCGGAGGTGAAGATTGTGGCACGGGGTGATTCGGGGTTTGCGAGGGAAGAAATCATGCGTTGGTGTAAAGCAAACCATGCAGACTGTCTTTTTGGACTTGCAAGGAATTCTCGATTGCAAGCACAGAGCCAACATTTTAATTATAACATCTAAAACCTCTGCATCCAATGGTAATCAGTCGAAAACCTTTGTCGTAAAGTAACTGATGCTACCGTAATGCGATTCTTCCCATGTTCATCCTGAATGTGTGCGTTGGTTTTTTGTTTTTTTAGTAACAATTTAGTCTTTTGAAAATCTCAGGGGAAACTCGTGTTTTGCTGGCGGTATCAGGGCAAATATACAGGTAGGGGAAGATTCAAAACATGTCTCCACAATTTAAAATCCTGAAAGGATGTTATGATTATAGCCAATTGAAGCATTTTTGCCTGTTAACCCCGCGGAGATGACATTGTTTTTTTATGCCGATGTAATGGCAATTTTATTTCACCCCTTCAGGGTTATAGATTTTATCTGCCCATGGCTCTATAATCATTTCAGCCCTTCGGGCTTTTTTGCCGCAAAGCGGATTTTATTTTTGGGTCATCCATTAAGCACGATAACTGTGGACATGCGGTGCATCAGGTTTGTATCAGAAACATGAGAATCCCTTTCCAAGGGTAGATAGCTGATTATGATATACTCAAGAGGCTCACTATTTGTGATTTACAAACTTGATACAGAGTGTCATACTCTAACGGGGTGGCACGGACAAGCTATGCTTGTCCGTGTTCTTCCATGCCTTGTGCTTGCTGGTCTGCCTTGTATTGTCTATCCAAATGTGAAAATGAATACTTCGTAAACAATGTCGTACAAGTCCAACACGGACAAACGGAGTTTGTCCGCGCCACCCTGTTATCAATTTAAAATTCACTTTTTATGAACATCTTGAGTATAGCAGTTTACAGGAAGAAATTAATACTAAATTATTTGCCAGAGGAATGTAATACCGAGGATATGAGGATGCCCAGGCTGTGTATAACCAGTGTGTATAAAAGGAAACACCACTATTTCTCAAATACAAAGAGAAGGAGAACGGTAATTTACCGTCTGGAATTGTTAATCTCCCGAACCATCTTGGATATTAATTTTTCATACGATTGCAGGAGTTTCTCCTGATCTTTCTTTTCAAAGGATTTTATGGGTCTGATTTCTATTTCACTTATCATATCGTCGATTTTCTTTGCCAATGAAAATACAGTTTTCATATCATCACCGGACTTTGGCTGGGTATCAGGTTTTAATTTCCCTTTTTGAGGTTTTTGGCTGGATAGAGGTTTCTTTGAAGACCGACCTTCAGCATTGATATTTTTTGCTTCATTCATAATTTCTACTCCTTATAATAGAAATGAACCCCTCCGTAAAAACAATTACTTTTAATAACTCTCATCCTCTTCTATAGAATCTTGTATCTGTTCCGCAATATCCAACACATCCTCATTGGTATCTTCCATGTCCGAAATAACATCCCCCATGGTATCCATGCGTGAGTTCAGCACTTCCAGATTTTTTTCAATACTATTCACTTTTTTTGCTACATCATCAATACCTTTAGCTTTTATCATGAGTTCTTTTATGCCGGATTCTATCCTTTTTCCTACCTCTAAATAATTCTTTACCGCAGCCTCCATCTGCTTCTTGTTTGTCTGCAGGGTTTTTTCCGCCGAAGCAGAGATCTTTTCCACAACCTCTACGCGCTTTCCCAAGGCATCGATTTTTTTTGTAACCGCATCAAAAGATTTCACAAGCAAAGACAAACTCGCCGTAAAGGTCTTTATTTGTTTCTCAGGGTCTTTCAACCCTTTATCTTTCAATACTGCGGCTTTCGGCCGATTTGATATTTGTTTCGTATTCTTTTTTTTCATGTTTTTTTGTGGCAAGGATTTTTACCACCCTTTTTTATTTTTTAAAAACCGTACTATTAAAGAAGGGGTTGCATGCCCACAGCCCATTTGCATCAATATCTTACGATATGTATACAGATAATCATAATCAAAATCAATAATATTTTTTAATATTAACTTCCGGATAATGACGATATCCATGCGGTACGATATATTTCCGGAATTATGAATTTGGATGCGGGGTTTCATCATATCCGGATAAAATATTTTGATAGCGGCGGTGGGGCTGTTATGGAATTTTTGTGGACGTTACCAGGAGGAAAAGAATCCCTTGTTCCAGGAAAAGTCTTGTTTCATAAAAAGCGACACTACCGGTAATACCCTTGAAAATCTTTTATTCTTATTCTGAACAAATCCTTCAACATCTGAAGAGAATCTTTTATCGGATTAACTTTGCTGAGTGCAGAATTTTCCCATCGAATAGGGATTTCTTTTATCCTAAAATTAAATTTCTGTGATAAATAAAGGGCTTCCACATCAAAGAAAAAACCGTTAATAACACACCTGCTAAAGACCTTTTTTGCTACATCCTTTTTGAATCCTTTAAAACCACATTGCGTATCGACAATTCCTCTCAGCAACACCATGTTCACTATAGAATTAAACATCTTCCCCATCTTTTCTCTGTACCAGGGTTGCTGAATAATAATTTTGGATTCGGGCATACCCCGTGACCCGATAACGACATCGTAACCGCCGGCAAGATACGGCAGGCACTTTTCTATCTCCTCAATGGGAGTGGAAAGGTCTGCGTCACTGAAAAAGACATATTCCCCTCTAGCAGATAACATCCCTTTTCTTACAGAATACCCCTTGCCATAGTTCCGATCATTTGTCAAAACAACCACGTGAGTGTTTGTGTCTGCAAATTTTTCTACCATCTGGGGAGTATTATCTGTAGAGCCATCATTAACCACAATTACTTCATACGGAAATCCTCCGTGGGAAAGATATGCATCAATTTTACTAATGGTCGTCAACAATCGCTTTTCCTCGTTATAGGCAGGAATTATTATTGACAAAAAATATTCATCCATTTATCTGTTCTTCAAAACCGTAGATCATTAACACTGAGGATTGCCGTAAGCATAGAGATCACAACTACACCGATAACAGCCCCCATAAGCAAGATCAGTATAGGTTCAACCAAAGTTATAAGTCGCTTCATCCGATGCTCTACATCGGCATCAAAATTATCTGCAACTTTAAGAAGCATTTGATCAAAACTCCCTGTCTCTTCGCCCACTTTCAACAAATGGACTGCAATTTCCGGCAAAAATCCCTTTTTTGCAAGCGATACCGTAAGGCTTGCACCCTCTTTTACACTACCCTTTACGTTTCCCAGGATGTCAGCAAGATAGTAATTGGAGAGGACATCTTTAACAATATCCATCGACTTAAGAAGTGGCACGCCGTTTTCTAATAGTGTGCCAAGCGTTCTGGCAAATCTCGATATCTGCATTCGCCATATGAGATTACCAATGAGAGGTAATTTTAACTTTTTTTGATCTACTTTGATGGAGGTGTTCTTATCCTTCATCGCTTTTCTATAAGCAAAGAGCGCAGCCATGACGATAAGAATGACCACCCAGCCGTATCGGATGGAATACTGGCTCATGCCCATGAGTATCATGGTTGAAAAAGGAAGGGCAATGCCCATGCCATCGAAGATTTGAGCAAACTTGGGAATAACATACACAATAAGCGCTCCCACACACACAATGCCCGTGATGCTCAGCAAGAGGGGATAAATCATCGCAGAAATAATTTCACTCCTGACTTTTTGCAGTCTTTCTTGAAAAGTCCCCAATCTCTTCAGTACCTGTGGCAACACTCCACCTTCTTCACCGGCACGTACCATATTTACATAAACACTGGAGAACAGCCTGGCATGATTCGCTAGTGCTTCGGCAAAGGATTTTCCCGATTTAATACTGTTCAGCAAATCCTCAACAACGTCTTTGATCATATTCTTATCTTGACCGGACGATAAAATGGACAGGCTTTTGTCAAGAGGAATACCGCCCTCGAGCAGCGTAGCAAGTTCTTGTGTAAAAGGCAGGATAGCTTTTTTATTCAAACGGCTTGATAAAAACCCAAATTTTTTATTTTTATCTGCCTGCTGAATATGTAAAATAATGTGACCTGATTTGCGGAGTTCATTAATCAGATCTGTCTTACTCAGCGCTTCTTTTTCTCCTTCCACAATACCACTGGATGCCGTTAACAACTTGTATTTAAAGATACTCATAAAAGCTATTTTTTTATATTTGATCTCATGACAACAATCTGTTCTTCGCCATACCAATCAAGCTTCACCTGATCTGGTTCTATATTTTTTACCTTATATCCTGCAATTTCTTCACCTTCTTCTATAAAGATAAACGGTTTTTTGTTTAACGTCTGATCCGGATTTTCTATAAGAGCCTTTCTGCTGTTTCCGAGAATCAGGATTCCCCGTAAGCTAATTTTTGCCGGTATTCCCCTTGGTTTCTGTTGATTTTCCACCGGTTGCACCACTCCTTCATCCTGTGGTATTCGCCCCATTTTTGCTTGTTCTGTCTTTGCTTCCGGCGGGGCCCAACCGGTACGATTTGGGGAAAAAGGGTTGTTTGACACGATGAGATCATAATCATGGATGGGTTTGGCATCCACCTGGAGAGGAGGCATTCGGGTATTTTCCCCTGAAATTCCCTCTTCTTCCTTGTCTGGTTTCATACTAGTTACCGGGGGGTAATACACTAACAACACGCAAACAATTGCCAAGCTTACAACACCTATGAGTAAAAAAAGATTTATGATCGGCAAATAATGCTTCCATTGTTTTATCTTTTTAACGAAGGGTTCAATTGCCACCCACAATAATTTTATTTTAAGAGACTTCATACCATCATGACTTCTTTTCTATTGAGGCAATAGCCTTCAACGTTGAGGAAATAGTAGCGCCTTTTACAATATTTAACCCTAACGTTTTTATTTTGAGATTATCGAGAAAAAGGAATTTCTCATTGTTATATTCAATATCATATAAAAATTTCTGTAGCTTTTGGGAATTATCCAGATTACTTATTTCGAAATTGATTGATAGTTCAATAAGATATGGTTTCTTATTCATTATCTCTTTTTTCAAAGCCGTACTACTTGATACAACGAGTCCATTCCTGGTAGCAAGATTATTTATTATTTCCTGTAATTTTGCAGAGGCGAGTTCTTCTGTTTCCTCGGACAGAAATTTTCCTTGATACTCAGTATAATATTGTTCAAGATCAGCTAATCTGGTTTCATATTGTTTTTTATTAGCTGCAAACGAATAATATTTCTTCAGAAGTTGCTTCTGTGTCTCAAGTCTCTCTTTTGTTTCATTGATCGACTCAAAAAAGGGTGAAATCACCGTCCGGTCAATTCCTATAAACAGGAGAACGACGATGGCCACAATTACAAGCACCCGCTCTCTCAATTTGAATTTGCGAAAAAGTTCAGAAAATTTTTCCATATCTTATTCCCTTTGAATGTGCCCTTTTATCCGAAATTTTTCCCTGCCACTTTGTGTTTTTGTCACCGGAGAAGCTAACCCCACCCCTGAAAAAAGTGAAGAATTTTCTAGTATTGGGATTAAGTTCGTCGAAGACACGGCATCACCTTCTACTTCAAAAGTATTATCGATAATGGTAACTGCCTTTGCCCACGCGTTATCCGGAAGATCTTTTGCCAATTCCAGAATGACGTCAATCCTTGGAATGTAACTTCCTTTAACTTCGTTAATATTACCAACGGTTTTATCCAGGACAGCAATACGCTCCTGGAGCTTCTCAACGACGGAAACATCTTTTTTAATCGCTTTCATCTGAGCATTGATCGTTTCTAATACCGCCAGATTGTTCACTTTTTGTATGTAAGGAATAAGAAATGCAAAGCATATCAGGAATCCTATGAAAAAAAACATTAAAACGGTTTGGGCATTTAACCTCTTTTTGGAGGAGCTAATGAGGCTCAGATTGCACGGACATTCCGACAAACCATACAACGCCGCACCATACGACTCTACATATTCATCCAATGATTGAACAGGAATCTTGCTTTCATTTAGTAAAATATCGTCACTGACATTTGCCAACAATATTTCGTCCGGAAGATTCGTTTTAATCTGGTTCGTTAATTCCGCCTCTGTTTTTATGACAGACGATAGCGCCAAATGGTTATTTTCAAACAGATGGTAACTGTAATTTTTTTCATTTTTACTGACCACAGCAACAAGACCTTTTTTTTCTCCCAGCACAGGAAGAAAAGCAAAAGGAGTTATAATAACCCGGGAGGGCGTAATATCAATGGCCTGCAATCTTGACAATATATTATCCAACTCCGTCTTTTTCATAGCAACAATGAGCACGCTGGCATTTTGTCTGTTGTGAGATAATGAATGAATGTCAAAATAAACATCGTCATTACCAAAAGGAATGAAACTATCCAGTTGATACGCAAGCGCATCCCGTAACTCCTTCAGATTCGAATGGGGATACTCTATTTCCCTGACAATGGAAAATTCTCTCGGCACGGAAAGAATGATGTCTCCAGCAAACTTCTCTTTCGGTAAGAACGCATGTTTTAATTGCAAAACATCCTTGAGCAGAAAATCTTTAATTTTGACCGTCTCATGCGAATAGGCAATTAATTTCTTCCAGATAGTCGTTATAATAAGATCGTTTCCGCAAAGCGATAAACCCATGGCCTTCTGAGAAAACATATTGACAAAAGGTATTTTCATATTTTAGGCGAATCTATTCCGGATACACCGCAAGAATTTTACAAGACCCCACACCTTTTAACACAAGCAACCTATATCCACTTTTTATCTTTCCTGAAGAAGCAATCGAATTGACCATAATATAATCCGACCTGTCTAACGTCACATACTTCATAGCCTCTTCGTAATCCTTACCAATGACGCCAAAATGCCTGAATATTGCTTTTAGGATACTCAGCTTTTTAATATTCCCCCGTACTTTTCTCACTTGAATTATAGCGTTTGCAATTTTTTCCGTAATGGTGGGTACATAGAGGAGGACTTCCTTCGATGCGAAATTCACGTTGACCTTCCCTGACCCGTAAATCGTCAGATGATCACGTATCAAGTCAAATATTTCCGGTGTGACCCCTTTCACCAAGGTCAGTTCTTCAAGAGACTCAAATGGTCCATTCTTTGGTTCATATGGATCTGATAACGTAACATAAAAATCTTTTTCTGCACCGCTGATATGATGGAAATCATCCTCATCTAACCAATCCAGTATCGAATCCGTTATGGTTTCTGCAACGAGTTCTTTTATCTTATATGCCGTGAGAACCCTGACAAAACTCGATCTCATATCATCGGTGATCTTGTTTACATTTATTTTCCCACTTTCATCGCTGATTAATACCGCACAATCTCTGTCGCCTATCCGGACCGAATAGGGGCTATTACTTGGCATCCACGGTCTGCTATCCCTCTTTTTTCGCCGGGCATCTGCGCCTTTTTCCTTTTTTAGCTCCGCATTCTTACTGGTTTTTTCATCCTTTTCCTGATTCTTTGACTGCAATAGCTTTTGCGTCGCATAGATACAGGCGCCACGTGCTGCATAGATATTTTTTACGCGTTCCGTAAAAGAAATTTCCGTTCTAATTGCAATCGTAGTATTCCGGGTAAAACTCAGTGCTATAAATCCCAAAACCACGATTGCCCACAGGCTAAAAATTAATACATAGCCATGATTGGCGATATCAGCTCTTGTTCCTTTCCGTGTTTTGACACTAATAATTTTATTGCCAGAGGGACTTTCTTCTTCATTTCTTCTTTCCATTGTAAATCGGTACCTTCTATAGTATCAGCATTCTGAAACTTTTCATGACCGGCTTCCTGTGTATCGCCAGCTTTTTTCTCTTCCCCATCGACGTCTTCTTCACCATCAGGCTTATCACCCGCGTCATCAAGATAAGCAAACAAAATTTTATCACAGTCTTTGAGAAATACGGCAGACTCCTTGTCTGCACGCAACCGGCTTTCCGACACTTCAGATAAGGTAATTAATGCCGTAGGGTTAGCCCTGAGCTCTGAGTAACTAAGATCCCACAACCCGTTATTATTTATCTTAACTTTATAATTGGCAATTACCAACCCCTGACCATAATGTCTTGTAAAGGAAAGGGGGGACACAAAGGTAAGAAAATCTCTTTCTCCATTAAAATAAAGGATTTCCGGTTTTTTGAGATTTTTGTTTTCTGCGGCCGCTCCAATATTTTTCTCTGGTACCTTCTGAATACGCAGGGAAGAGACTTGTTGCCAGAAGAAGTCATAAACGGCTTTTTCCTTTGTTGATTCATTGAACCAAATCTCTTCTCTTTCCATAGAGAATAAACCAACCCGTATTGCATACGTGCCCGCCATAATCAAGAGGGTTCCAATGAACAGCGCCAGAACTAATTCAAACAGAGTAAAACCTACTTGTTGTTTCATTTGCTTCTTTTTAAGGCGAAAATATCTATTCCTCTCTATTCCCTTCTATCTCCTCCTCAGCATTCCCGTCCGTATTCTCATCTACCTTGCCTTCTTCTTCTTCTGCATGTATCCCATGCGATGCTTCAGCGAAGAAGATCGTTTCAATAGATATTCCTCCGACAAGCGTACTCAGCAAAGTTGTTCCTTCGGGTGGAATTTCTACGGAGCTTTCTTCAGTACTATTGCTATGGGGATCCATTTTATCCATTGCTTCTTTATATTTATCTACCTCGTATACCCTCCACGGCGCCCCATCCTTCGTTATACCTTCAAAAGTTTTTCCCGTATCATTCATTTGACGAGCATCCTTCAATATCCCTAATAAAGCCTCTTCTGTTTTCGTTCGTGCAAGAAGTAACAATTCTGAGTGTCTATCAATTTTTTCCCTTAACCTTGATGAATTACCTATCACACTAAAAAAAATCCCGACAGAAATCCCTACGATAGCCAGAGCGACCATCACCTCCAGGATAGTAAATCCATTTTTATCCTTACCTTTAATACTTCTCAACCTCATCTACCCTCGGTGTTATGATTGGTTCTATCTCCTTTAATTTTTGCTGGAAGGCCTTGGTCAATAGATCTGCCTCCTCTGCATCATTTGCAATATAAGGAGTTATAAGCATCAATAATTCACGCCGCACATTTTTAATTGACGTAGCTTTAAAGAGATTCCCAACATACGGAATATCCCCCAGCAATGGTACTTTACTAATATTTTTTTCATCTCTTTGCTGGATGATACCACCCAGACTTATGGTATGCCCGCTCCTTACGACAAGGGAAGTTTCTGCCTGACGCGTAGTGAACGTAGGATTAGTTTGTCCTGCGACTGCTGTTTGTGCGTTACTTACCTCTTGTTTTATATCCATGGTAATATAATCATTTTCAGCAATATGTGGTGTAACCGTGAGAATGATACCGGTATCACGATACTGTACCTGTTCAAAAGGAATCGTCGTACCTTGTGTTTGGCTAACAGCAGTTTTGATAGGCACCTCTTCACCAACCTGGATATGCGCCGGCTGTTCATCACGAACCAGAATATGTGGCGCCGATAATATCTTAACGTTTGAATTTTTTGCAAGGATATCCATAAGGAGTGAAAAGTTACCCTTTTTATAGAGCAACGTAGGTTTACCAGCCGCCCTTGTAACTTCATCTTTTGATTCGAAGAGTTGGAATAATTTCAAACTCCCCGCATTTAACACCCACTCCGACTTGTATTCTAAACTGTCATCAAGATCGATTTCCAAGATAAGCGCCTCTAAAAATACCTGTTGTGGTGTGGCATCTACCGCCTCGATAATCATCTTTATTGCACGGTAATCCGTAGGCAATGCCTTCACAACGATGGTATTGGTTTTTGGATCAGCGACAACTTTCATAGCCTCAGGCTGGTTCTTTCCGGTCACCTTAGGCTGTGCAGCCATTTTTTCGCTATAGATTTGTGTGAGAACAGGGACAATCGTTTCAGCTTTTTGGTGTTGTACTTTATATACATACACCTTGACATCCTCTTCCAACTCTGATGGTGGGACATCAATGTTCTTTACCCAAAGGTCTATTTTTGGCAAAAGTTCAGGTACCTTTGTAACAACGAGGATTCTATTGGAGTCAGTAAATGGAATAAAACTAAGTTCTCCGTCTGCACCTGCTTTTGCTCCCAACGATTGTGCAAGGGCAGTAAGGTCTTTTGCCACGTTTTTCCCATCGGCATGTTTGAAATCATAAAATTTCATGGCTTTGCCTGCAAAAAAAGGCATATCAAAGGTTTTTATTAAGGTAAGCAGCTTTTCCATGTTTGATGCTACTTCAACAATTATGATAAAGGGCGCTTCACCGTGGGTAACAATATTCCCCACACTCGTCATAAATGGCCTTAAAGTCGCATTTAAATTTTTCGGACTTTCATACTGAAGGGGAACAATTTGAATCATGATGCTTTTATCATACGGCGGAATTTTATCCCCATAAACCACAATATTTGTCTCAGAACGAGTTTCTGCCTTGGGCAGTATTCTGTATAAATCACTATCTTTCATAATCGCAAAGTCATACACATACAGGAGGGTGTTCAGCATGGAAATAAGTTCTTCTCTATACACCTGCCCGGTGGCATGAAGATTAATGGTACCTGCCACCCGTTTGTCTAGAATGTAATTCACATTCAGAATTTCACCCAGGATAATCTGGAGAACGTCTTTTAATTCCGCATTGTCAAAATTAAAGGTGATATCGATTTTCTCTCCCGCATACTCAGGTTTGCGAATGGAAGGTTCGGGTTTCTTCGTCTCATGTTTATAAACAAATTCATCTGAGATTCCTTCGTGCTTCTCGCCCGGAACCGCTTCTTTTGGCGATATTTCAAATTCCCAGGGCCTTCTTTCTACCTCTTCAGTGGTGGTTGAAAGAGTTACCGGCGCTTTAAACGGTGTAAAATCGGGTTGCCTTATCTGTGTTTCCTTGCAACCATCAGAAAGCAACAGAATAATTACCCCTGCGAGGAACCTGCATTTGTTCATCAACAAATCTCCTATGAATGGGTAAATCCTACCTTCGTTCATACCACCTTATTTTATCTGTGCTGTATACTATCGAGGGAGTGAAGTCAACATGCGTTCCTAATTTTATGCAATACGCTTGATCGTAACTACTGCTGGTGGGAGACACAGAATGGTGCGGAAGGGGGGACTTGAACCCCCACGTCGTTTTATTGACACTAGCACCTCAAACTAGCGCGTCTGCCGATTCCGCCACTTCCGCTGTTTATAGAATTGATCCTATCTGATTTAAACAAAGATAGTTAGTAATTTTAACATCACACTAGAAAAAGTCAAATAATTTTCATTCCTTTTTCAGAATGCTCCTTGATGATGCACCGGCAGAGAATCGGCCATAAAGAAGGGCAGAACTGTGCATGGAGTCCAAGGAATCATACTTTACCAACTATGCTTTAAGGTTCTTCAACTACCTCGGTACTCTTTGCCCATCGCTTGCCCGAAGGTTTTTCCCAGCGAACATCAACATATTCCATCAATTTTAAATTTGTCCCTTCTGTTTTTGCGATGCTTAAGAGGTTTTGCAATTTCTCTTCATTCGAGAGTTCATTCTGTTCATTACATAAAGGAGAGCATCCCCATCGTATCTGGGTGTTATTTTCCGTCCATAAAATGATATCACTCTTACCGGTGGAGCGCCTTTTACATACGTTGGACACATCAACTGCTATAATTTTAAAAAGGGTATGAATATTGTTTGCCCTGAGAAATTTCACCAACTCTATTCCCGCCTTAATGCCTTTATCATTCCATTCAGTTCCATACAAAGGCAATCTTGCGAGCTTATTACTCTGGATATAAGGACTATCATATTCTGCATTTTTTAATGTGTAATATTCTTTTGGCAATAAGACACCTTCATGATCCACGAGATAGGTACTATTTCTGCTTTTGACGATAGCCACCGGTTTTCGAAGCACGAGTTTGATGGCTAGTTTGTTAGGAAAAATCCTTTTGACCGAATCAACATTCTTTACTAAAACAACTCTCTCATAAATGTCTGCTATCCTTCGGGTCAAATTATTTTCATACATGCCATATTGATCATTCAAGGTTGCTATACGTTTTATATCATCAGGAAAATGATCATTCATCCATGAGGGGATGTGAAAAGAAAAACTGGCAGGACTCACCTTGAAAATATTCAATGCTGTTAAGGAATACCAGACCCTTTGCAGCCCCCACATAATAAAAATTAGTATGCAGGAAAGTACGGTAAAACGAAAAAAAAAAGGGTAGAGAGTCCTTCGTAATGCACGCATTTTGACGGTAAAAGCATTCATAACTGCCGTAAGAGTGGGGGAACGCAACACAGAGACATTAATTTTGGATTGTTTCATTTACACTGACAAGAGTGCTCTGAAAGGCAAGATCAACAATTTTTTCACATAACGCGGAGAAAGATATACCGGCTGCTTTTGCCGCCTTAGGTAATAAGCTTTTTTCAGTAAAACCAGGAATTGTATTTACTTCCAGCAAATAAAATTCTCCATTTCCGTCTAGTAACATGTCTACTCTTGAAAATCCTCTACACCCAAGCACCCTATGAGCCTGCAGAGCCAGGTCCTGTGCCTCAGTATAAAGATAAGAGGGAAGAGATCCTATCTTGGGGGTTGAATTACCAGACTTATTACCTTTTTCCACTAAGGTTTTTTCTACAATCAAATATTCCGTCCTGTTATCCTTGTATTTAGCCTCATAATTAAAAAATTCCATTGCCGGTTTAACCTCAATTACAGGCAATGCACTGTCCTCCAATATACCAACAGTCAATTCACGCCCTTTTATGTATTTCTCTATAAGTACCTCGTATCCGAATTCAAACGCCTTTTTTAAACCTAATTGAAGATTACTGATATCTTTTACTATTGATATACCAATGCTGGAACCATTTCGCGGGGGTTTTAAAACGACCGGCAATCCAAGCCTCGTTACTTCGTGTTGTATCTCATTTAACTCCTGGAATTCCGTCACGGTGACATAATCTGGAGTTTTGAGACCAGCCTCGACAAAACAATTTTTTGTCGCTAATTTATCCATAGCAAGCTTGCTGGCGCCAATCCCAGAACCAGTATAAGGGACACCCTTTGATTCTAATAGCTGTTGCACACCCCCATCTTCACCAAAATATCCATGTAAAGCAATAAAAGCAACATCTCTTTCTCTATGATCTAATTCCTCAATCTTCTCATCTTTCACATCAATGCAGGAAACCGTAAACCCCGCATCCTCTAATGCCTTTGCCACTGCGTTGCCAGAACGCAGTGAAATTTCACGTTCAGGAGATACCCCGCCCATCAATACCACAACATTTTTTGGTTTCATCCTACACCTCTTCCTTTTAGAATCTTGAGACTAAATCATAAGCGACTTTCCAAACATCACCAGCGCCCATGGTCATGACAATATCTCCTGGTCTTACGCTTGAGTAAAGCACATTTACAATGTCACTCAATTGGGGAAGATATTGGATGTCCATACCCGTATTACGGGTCTCTTCATATAACTTCATGGCATTCATGGAGGCTTTTTCGTAATCACTATCCCGCGTTGCATAAATATCTGCAAGAATAACCCGGTCTGCATTTTGAAAAGATCGTGAGAATTCTTTCAATAAGTGTCGTGTTCTGCTATATTGATGGGGTTGAAATACACACCATATTTTTTTTTCAGGATAAAGTTCCCGTGCCGCTCTCAAGGTAACGCGTATCTCGGTTGGATGATGCGCGTAATCATCAATTACCGTAATACCATTCCGTACACCAATAATTTGGAACCGTCGATTTGCTCCCTGAAAATTCGATAATGCAGTTTCAATAGAATCCTTATCCACTCCAATAAATGTACACACGGCGGCTGCCGCCAACGCATTCATCACATTATGAGCGCCTGGTATTCTTAACGTAATTTCACCAAAAAATCTATCTTTATGAAATACCCTAAATCTTTTTAGGCCATTGCTGCCAGAAAGGACTTCGCCATACCAATCAGAGGAGTTGTCAAGAGAATATGTTTCTACCTTACAATTTGCTCTTTGTATGGCGGCAGCAATGTTGTTGTCTTTATCATTTACAACCAATAAACCATCTTTTGAAATCGAGGATGCGAAATCCCCAAAGGCATGAATTATTTTTTCAATGTTTTCGTAATAATCTAAATGATCCTCTTCAATATTAGTAATAACTCCCACTTGTGGTGCAAGATTTAAAAACGACCTGTCATATTCACAGGCCTCTGCTACAAATAAATTTCCCTTTCCCAGATGTGCATTGCCACCAATATCAGGTACCTCTCCACCGATGACGAAGGTTGGATCCTGTCCCGCTGTTTTTAGTATGGTAGAGATCATTGCACTTGTCGTTGTCTTTCCATGCGTACCACTAATCGCTATACCACGTTTTTCTTTCATTAATGAGCCAAGAATTTGTGAGTATTTCACCACTTTTATTCCCATCTTACGAGCAGTTTTCAGGTCCAGATTATCTTCAGAAATCGACGCCGATACCACTACCATGTCCGTTTCCGACGACATAAAACTCCCGTCTTGTTTGGTATTGATCTTTGCCCCCATTTCTTCAAGCGTTAACGTTAACGGAGATGTCCGTAAATCAGAACCGGCAACAATACACCCTTCATGAATAAGAATACGGGCAACGGCACTCATCCCAATACCACCAATCCCAATAAAGTATACGCAATGTCCCCGCACTGGCCGACAATCAAATTGAGTTTCTAACAATGATGTTGACATTTTTCCATTCTCTGATAAATTCATAACGTGATTCCCTCTTTTGGTCTACAATAACTTGTATTATAGGAAATGATTTCCTTGTATCCTTTCAAACGCCTGATTTTCATCTCTTGGTAAAGCACGCCATCCACCAGTAAAATTAGCCAACAATCAGCGCAAATTGTGCACCTTTAAGACCAATCAGCCTGCAAATATTATCAACGACATTCGAAGCTGCCTTGGGAATCCCCATTCCTTTACTAAATATCCTCATCCTATCATACTTCTCTTTATTATCAAGGATGTCCGTAATAAGCTCTATGATTTTTTCCGGCGTTAAGTCAAGTTGCTGTAATAAATATCCCCCTCCGTTACTAACCAGCTCCATTGCATTCCAATATTGGTGGTTGTCTGCCGCGTGCGGATATGGTATTAAGATCGCGGGAATACCTACTGCGGTAATTTCCGCAATGGTAGTTGCACCGGCCCTACAAATAATGATATCCGCCATACTAAAAGCCGCGCCCATATCGTCGAGAAAACTGCAAACAAATGCATCCATCTTCGTTTTTTTATATGCGGCCTTTGCAACCTCATAACCGTATTCACCGGTACAGTGGATAATCTGCAGATCGTTATATAAAGATTCCAACCTGGGCAAACATCTTAAGAACGTTTCGTTGATTGCCTGTGAACCCTGACTGCCGCCGGTAATCAGTATTGTTTTTTTAGAAGCATTCAGGCCAAACTTTTCAACAGCGTGCATTTTTTTACTAGACAAAATATCCTTCCGAATCGGCGTCCCTGTTACGCGAACAACCTTTGCATTGTTAAACCACTTGAGCGGTCCACGCCAATGGCAATACACCTCATCAACCCATCGGGACAAAAACCGGTTTGCTTTTCCGGGAATTACATTTTGTTCAAGGACTACAGAAGGAATACCGAGCAATTTTGCCGCAATAACCGGCGCAACGGATGCATATCCACCTAAACCAACTACAATATCAGGGCTAAATTTCCTTACCGCAAAGAGTGAGTCAAAAATGCCAAGTACCAATGAACCAGCGCAGGCAAACATATGCTTAAGCGATTTTCCCCACTTTTCTGCCCGTACTTGACGATATTGGAATCCTTTCTGTTCCACACATCGTCTTTCAAATTTTTTATCTGACCCAAAAAACACAATCTCTGCTTCATGAAACCTGGAACGAATTTCTTCTGCCGTACTCAGCCCTGCCATGAAATGCCCACCTGTGCCACCTCCCGCAAAAATTATTTTCATTTTTTTATACCCCTTTTTTCTGTATAAAATGCGGTACAAAAACTAAACATTCATGACGCATTATAAAACCATAATACGTTCAATATTTACACACAATCGCTAGCTAACTTGTTGTTTCTTACCAAGAAAAACCTGTAACCTTAGATGCCATCTTAGACCAAACCCTCAGCGGCAATATTCTATCGACCTTGTCTTCCGATAGTTCCCTTTTATCCGTTGGCAAGCTTATCGTTTCACATACGGAAGACTGTCTCGCTATATTGACCAATATACCAACCCCTATCATAGAAAATAGCAAAGATGACCCCCCGGAACTGATAAAAGGCAGCGGAATACCTTTTGTTGGCACGGCGCCTGAAACAACAGCAATGTTAAGCATCGCCTGTAATCCAAACATTACCGTAATCCCAAGCCCTAAAAAAAAACCAAACACATCTTTAGCTGTATGCACAATCTTTAATCCCTGCCATAATAATAACAGAAACAGTCCAATAACAACAATTACCCCAAGAAAACCAAACTCCTCTCCAATGATAGTAAATATAAAATCACTATTGCTTTCCGGTAAAAAAAAGAGTTTTTGTTTACTGCTTCCCAGCCCTAATCCTGTCAAACCCCCGGAACCAAGAGCAATCCAGGATTGAATTATCTGATATCCCGTCCCGGAAGGGTCTTTCCAAGGGTCAAGGAAGGCCAATAACCTGACTTTTCTAAACGGAACATCAAACAACATTTTATGTATAAATGGGGTAAAAGCCATGGCGGTAAAAAAGACAAAAATAATTCTTGTCCCGCCAACAATAAGCATAATCATAGACAGTATTGCAATGAATGCGGCGGTCCCGAAATCCGGCTCCTTCATCACAAGAGCACCTGCTACTGCTATAATACTAATGGGTATTATGAAACCACATTTAAACTCAGACATCCGTCTCTCTCTTTTCGCAATGTAATTCGCAACAAATATAATCATTGCAAGCTTTGCAAATTCAGACGGCTGGATGCCCATAATACGGTTAAGGCGAATCCATCTCCGGGCGCCATTGGTAACCGTGCCTATTCCCGGCACGAGTACCAGTACGAGAAGAACAGAAGACAAGACAAGCAGAGGGATACTTAACTTCTGCAGGTAATGATAATCGATCTTTGACATGGTCACTAATAATACGGACCCTACGCCTATCCATAAAATATGCTTCATGAATTGATAACCCGTCCCGCCGGACCCGGAAGTTGTCATATCTGTGCTGTATACTGTAACAACACTAAACCCCAGCAGCACAACCATAACATAGATAATAGCATGCCACGGCTTCACCGACATATCCCCTTTATAATAACATAAAACTACCTACTGCCAGCAAGACTGCGATCACCCAAAACCTGATAGTTACCTTCGACTCATGCCATCCTTTAAACTGGAAGTGATGATGCAAGGGTGCACAGCGGAAAATTCTTTTCTTTGTCATCTTGTAGAAGGACACCTGCATGAGTACAGAAACCGCCTCTGCAATAAAAATGCCACCAACAACAATCATTAACACTTCTTGTTTTACCATAATTGCAACTAATCCTAGCACACCGCCCAGGGTGAGGGACCCTGTATCCCCCATAAAAACTTGTGCCGGGAAACAATTGTACCACAAGAACCCCAGACCTCCTCCTGCAAGTGCAGCACAAAAAACACTCAGCTCTCCACTGCCAGGAATATAAGGAATCCTTAAATAATCACTGAAATCTACCCTCCCGGAAACATAGGAAATAACAGCAAAAGTTATTCCCGCAATTATACCACATCCGATTGCCAGGCCATCCAACCCATCCGTAAGATTTACGGCATTCGACATCCCTACAATAAAAAAAGCGACCACGATAATGTAGAAAGGTCCTAAATCAGGTTGAAAGCCTTTCATCACAGGAATGACAAGATGCGTACCCCAGCTAAATTTTTTCATGTGAAAATATAATATCAATCCCAAAATAAGCCCCAACGCCGATTGAAACAATAATTTTGACATATCCGTCAAACCTGCGGACTTCGACTGGGTCAGCTTGATGTAGTCGTCGATAAACCCAAGGACACCAAACCATATCAAGGTAAATATGAGCAAAAGGATATACTCATTATAAACATTACACCAAAGGAGGGTTGAAATTAAAATGGCGATAATAACAATAATACCGCCCATGGTTGGCGTATTTTTTTTATCAGAGTGCATACGTTTGAGTTCTTCTGAGTCAGTTTTTGTGGTATCTTCACCAACTTTTAACGCCCGAAGCCTTTTGATAAACCAATGACCAAAAAATATACTGATAAAAAATGCCGTAAAGGCTGCCAGGCACGAACGAAACGATATGTATTTGAAAATATCCAGCGAATTTAATGATGAAAATAAATTGTATAGCAAGGCACGTTTCCCTTCGTTACAGAATCATAACCCATCACATCGCAGCCAAGCATCTGGAGTTGAATGAATGCACCCCATAGTTCCGGAACTTCTCAATAACCTGTTCCATGTGCATCCCCCTTGAACCCTTGATTAACACCGTATCATTTTCTCTGAATTCGCTCATTTCAGAGACTGCAATTTCAGTGACGTCTCTAAAGCTGACAACCCGCCTATCCGGCATACCGGCCAATTTCGCGGCTGTTGCGATTTCTGCAGCGGAACGTCCTACCGTCCACAGTAAATCAATGCCAAGGCGAGCCACCGTCTCCCCGATTTCCCTATGTAATTGAACTGCGTCGCTTCCCAATTCCAACATGTCTCCACAAATAAACACCTTTCTGCCTTTTGTATCCATCTCACAAAGATACGTCAGCGCTGCCCGGACTGATTCCGGATTTGCATTGTACGCATCATTAATAAAGGTAATATTCCCAATACGTTGATGCTCGATTCTCATCTGAGGAAGTTTAAACGAAGCAAACATCTCTCTTCGCTGGTAAATATTGTGGCCTAATGCATGGCAAATTGCAAAAGATGCCAAACAGTTACTAATATTATGATAGCCGGGAACCGGAAGATAAATTTCAAGGCATCCGTTAATTACCAAACGATATCCTTCGTCTTCTTTCTTTGTGTTTGTACACCGTATATGTGCATGAGGGCCAAACCCAAAGCCTACTTTTTTCCCTTTAAATCCATCGGCAATCTTGACACACCATAGATTATCAACGTTATATACAAACACCCCCTCCTTGCGAAGATTTTCCAGTATTTCCCCTTTTGCCGCTGCAACCCCTTCCGTGCTTCCAAGGCCTTCCAGGTGCGTTTGGGAAACGTTTAGAATTGCCGCAATATCAGGGGAGCCAATTTCAGACAAACGTCGGATTTCCCCCGGAGCATTGGTTCCCATTTCAAGCACCCCGTATTGATGCTTATTTTCTATTTCAAATATTGATACCGGTACACCAATAAAATTATTAAAGCTTTTTTGTGATCTTGCTACTGATCCAAACTGAGATAACAGATGATACGTCATCTCTTTCGTAGTCGTTTTCCCGTTACTTCCGGTAATACCAATAATTTTTGTCGTTAATTTCTGACGATAATATCTCGCCAAATCCCCAAGCGCCGTTACCGTATCTTTTACGCGAATCACCGGGAAATGCTCGTGTCCTAAATCAGTTTTTCCCAAACGCGAAACCACTGCACCCACAGCCCCAGCCTTCATTGCCGGTACGATATAGTGGTGACCATCAACACGCTCCCCTTTGAGTGCAAAAAAAATATCCCCATTTTGAATTGTTCGGCTGTCTATCGATACACCTTTTACCTTCACATTCTTCCCGGTGCAGAGCATTTGCCCGTTGACAGCTTCTACAATCTCATTGAAATACAGGTTTTCCATTTCGTATCTTGCCTTTCAACCTACGATACCACACTACTCTGTAACATTTGCCTTACAACCTCACGATCATCAAAAGAAATTGTGACACCCTTTGCTATCTGATTTTGTTCGTGACCCTTTCCTGCAATGATCACAACATCACCCGTTGTTGCTTCTGAAATGGCTTCTTCAATGGCAGTCCTTCTATCAGCCTGTACCCGAAAACATGCTTCTTTCTTTACTCCATTTTGAATCTCACGGATAATATGGTTGGGATCTTCTGAACGAGGATTATCGCTTGTTATCCAGAAAAGGTCTGAATATTTCTCTGCAACATGTCCCATCTTGGACCTTTTTTTTCGGTCTCTATCTCCACCACACCCGAAGACCAGGATGATACGCCCTCTTGTAACCTCCCGCAGGGTGCGTAAAACTATCTGGAGCGCCTGATGGGTATGGGCAAAATCAACATAGACAGAATAATCCTGTCCACAGTCAATTTTTTCCAGACGGCCTGGCACCGCTTTTAACGATTCAAGACCGGTTTTTACCGTATCCATGGTAAAACCCAACGCCAACCCATTTGCAGCCGCCGCCAATGCGTTATACACATTATGTTTTCCAATTAAATTCAAATTAATCGGTATTTTACCCCAGGGGGAATTCAGTAATATTCGTGTTGTATTAACGTCCGTCTGCTGTATTTCAGCCGTCACATCTGCACTTTTTTTCTTTATCCCATACCAGACTATCTGAGACTTTGTGCATTCAGCAAAATGTTTACTGGCATTATCATCAGCATTCAATATTGCAAACGCATCTGGATTCAATTCCTTTACCAATTTAAGCTTTTCGGTTCTATAATTTCGTATGTTCGTATGATAATCAAGGTGCTCGACTGATAAATTCGTAAAAATTGCCGAACGAAAACAAACCCCTTCTACACGATACTGAGAAAGGGCGTGAGAAGATACTTCTATTACAGCGTATCGTATGCCTAACTTGAGCATCTCGGCAAAATAACCGTGCAGTTCGACCGATTCAGGCGTTGTTTCCTGTGCAGGAATTACTCTTTTGCCTATCTGATACTGAACCGTGCCGATCAGTCCCGTCTCATTGCCAGCAGCCTCAATAATTGACTTCGTAAAATAGGAAGTTGTTGTTTTGCCGTTCGTCCCGGTAACGCCAATCACACTCATTTGTAAAGAAGGCTCTCCATAAAACCGGTTACTCATGACTGCCAGTGCAGGACGTGTGTGAGGTACCACAATCTGTGGTATTCGTGGAGATGTCTCGATCTTTTTTTCTACAACAAGGGCAACAGCCCCTTTTTCAATTGCAGTTGCAATGAAATTATGCCCGTCTACCTTATGACCTTTAATAGCAACAAACACATATCCCTTTTTTATTTTCCGGGAGTCATGTGATATCCCGCACACTTCCCTCTCCACAAAATCACAGGAAGTATATTCTTTTAAACAGGAACAAAGCTCACTTAATTTCGCAACCATCTACTTTGCTTTCTTCAAAATTCCACTTTTCCTTTGAGAGGGGAAAAAATTTATTTTCAATGTCGCATCAAACCCTTGTGGTTTCACCCCTCCCGGTCGAACGATCCGTTCGCTTAAATAACTCGTTTTGTTAACCCTGTCCACCTCCCCGGCATATTCACGCAAAAGCTTATCAAGAACTTCGCTATTATGAGTCAGCGACGCTGTAAGCTCTTTTTCAGTTTTATACAAATTGTACCTTAAAACGAGATTCTGCTTTTCGATTTCTTTTTGCATCATCTTTTCCTCCTCGATTCAGCGCATCAAATATTGTATCATAAAGATTTTTGCTTTTTAAGCCGGACGGATCTTGTTGTTGTCACTCCCCTTCTCAAACGAACAACGTATGAATTGACACAATCATTGCATTGCCATTTTAAACCTCAATGGTTCCTCGCCCAGATAAATAAGTGACCGTAGAATGATTTCACGGACAACGGGGGCTGCAACCGTACCACCATAGTACCCACCCTTCCGGGGCTCGTTGATCATAACTAACACACAAATGCGGGGACGCTCAGCAGGAGCGTATGCAATAAAAGAACCCACATGTTTATCATGAGAATATCCTCCTCCCCCCTGGACTTTCTGTGATGTTCCCGTCTTTCCTGCAACATCATAGTCCGGGAGGTTTGCATTTTCCCCTGTGCCATTGGTAACGACCTTCATTAAAATAGGATTCATGATTGCACGTGCGACATTTGGACTCATTACGCGTTTAATATCTTGTGCAGGCCGAAATTCTTCTTTTCTTTTAGTATCACTGCGTATCATTGCCTTAGCAATTTGTGGCCTGATCAATTGCCCGCCGTTCGGAATGCAGCAAAACGCTGTAATAAACTGAAGGGGTGTAACCGCAATCTCATGCCCTATCGAAACAGATATGAGAGAATATCTCTTTGTCCATTGTTTCAGGGGACGAAAAACACCTCCTATTTCACCCGGCAGTTCGATCCCTGTCTTCTCACCGAGATTGAATTGCTTAAGGTACCGGTACATCCTTTCGTTCCCCATACGCAATCCTACTTTAGCCATTCCGATATTGCTTGAATATGCAATAATTTCGGAAATCGTGAGATTCCCGTATTCATGAGTATCGCCCAATCTTCTTCCCTCGATCACAGCATGGCCATGCTCACAGAAAATAACCTCTTCCGGCTTCGCCAAGCCGTATTCAAAAGCGCCCGAAATCACGATCGGTTTTATCAATGAACCAGGCTCGTAGCTGTCCGTAATGGCTAAATTTCTCCTTGCGTGTGGAGGATATTTCTTCAAATGGTTGGGATCAAATGTGGGATAATTGGCCATTGCCAATACTTCACCGTTCATGGGATTCATGACAACTGCTGTTGCGGACAATGGCTTCCATTTTTCACAAGCAATTTCAAGCTCATCTTCCGTAATCTGCTGAATATTAGCATCAATCGTCAGAACAACCTGGTTTCCGTGCCGAGGCAACAGGATCTCTGCCTCCGGTGTGATAATTTGACGTTGCAGTGCGTCCCGATTGATCAGTTTATATCCTGAGTCTCCGGACAACACATCATCGAACGATAGCTCAACACCCTCGAGCCCTTTCTCATCAATATTGGTAAATCCAAGAACGTGGCTGCCTAAACTTCCGTTAGGATAAAAACGGTGATACTCGTGTTTTACATAGACCCCTTTTAAAGATAATTTTGCGACTGCATTAAGCTCTTCATCACCTATCTTCCGTTTAATCCAAACAAATCGTTTGTCCTTATTCAGGAGTTTCGTCAATTTCGAAGAGCTAAGCTTTAAGATTGTGCTTAACCGATATGCTGCAGCGGGAATATCTTCAATTTCTGAGGGATCTGCATAAACAGAGTCCACTTGCAACGATTCTGCAAGGGTAAGCCCATTTCTATCGAAAATCGACCCTCTTCTTGCCGGCAACTCAACCTTTTTACATTGCTGCACTCTTGCTAATTTGCAGTATTTATCATGATCAATTAACTGAATACACCCCAGATGAACGGCCAAAGCAAGAAAAGCAAGGATAAGAAGAACACCCGTAATATTCGCTAAAAATTTATGCTTTTTCAATGGCATCACGTTGGCAACCCCACAAAAATGAAAGAAATGAAATCAAATAGATTAAAATTTTACGGACGCTTTCGAGACAAAAAAACAACATTACCCCGAAAGCGTCCGGGAGGAGGGCTCAACATAAACCACAAAACACTCGGAATTCTAATTGTGCAATGAACAACAATCTACCCTGGATATCTTTTGCGTAAATATATCCTTATGAACGACCGTTTTCATCGCCTTCAGCACATCCTTTTTCAATTTTATGTGCCCAGCGATCATCCCAGCTTCGCCTTCCTGGGGAACAATAGGCAATTTTAGAGATTGTACTTTATAGACAATAACCTCAGGAGATTTTAAACGGCCAACATAGTAATTCAGTTTTCTGTTCTTTTCTACTAACTCATCACAATTCCTCTGTAATTTCGCCACCAGATATCCTGTTTCTATAATTTTATTTCTTTCTGACACGACAAATATTGCCATTGCGATAGTAATGGTAAACATCAATAACATTCTTGATATACCCATATTACATCCTTTCTGCCGCTCTAAGTTTCGCGCTCCTGCATCGGACATTTTCTTTCATCTCAGCCTCACTGGGAGTTACCGGTTTCTTGGTAAGTATCTTAAATACCTCATGATTCGCTCTTTCTATGAATTTTTTCTTTACAATACGGTCCTCAAGGGAATGAAAACTGATAATTACGATGCGAGCCCCTGTCATCATATAATTATGGATTTTATCTAAAAAAATCTCTAAACTCTCCAGCTCCTTATTTACTGCAATTCTCAAGGCCTGGAATACTTTTGTTGCAGGATGGATTTTGCTCTTTCCCCGCGGAACAACCCGTTCAACGACCGCAGCCAGTTGTCGTGTTGAAGTAATCCCTCCCCCCCTTTCTTCCCTTTGTACGGCTCTTGCAATCCTTCTAGACCATCGCTCTTCACCATATTTTTTCAATAACTCTCCCAATTCCCGCTCAGATAACCGTCGGATTAAATCCTGTGCAGTAACACCATCAGATCGGTCCATTCTCATATCAAGTGGCCCTTCCTTAGCGAAACTAAAACCACGTTCAGCCTGATCAAACTGCAGAGATGATGCCCCCAAGTCAAGCAACACCCCATTAACCTTATCAACTCCTGCCTGGTGCAATACCTCATCAACTTCGGAATAATCGGTATGATAAAGCTTGAAAGTACCCTCTGTTTTTGATAGCGTTTGCTTTGCAACTTGTAATATTTCCCTATCCTTATCAATGCCAATCAGCAATCCACGAGGTTGAATTTTCTCCATGATTTTCATTGCATGTCCGCCGTTACCGACAGTGCCATCTAGAATAATATGCCCTGATTGTGGTTGTAAACAATTCAGAACTTCTTCGACTAATACCGGTGTATGCACAAGACCGATTGTTGGGTATTCCATGATATAGCTGTATTATGGAAAAGATGCATACCGTTCCTGTACAGAAGACTCTATGCATTTAAAATAAGCCTTCTGCAATTTCTTCATATGCCTTTCCGTATTCTGATGTAAAATCATTCCAACTTTTTTCATTCCATATCTCAATACGCCTATTTAACCCTGCAATCACAACGTTTTTTTTAATCTTTGCATAGTCTTTTAAGATCTGAGGAATTAGTATACGACCCTGTGGGTCACATTCAGGAATTTTCTGTGCAGAGGAAAAAAAAAGGCGCTGGAACTGGCGCGCCTTCATATCAGCAAACGAGTGTTGTTCTATTTTTGAAACTACGTTGTTCCATGAACTTGGTGTAAACATGAACAGGCAGCCATCAAGCCCTCGAGTTATGAAAAACCCCTTCCCCTCCACGTTCGTATCAATACTGTCACGAAGGGGGACAGGAATGGCAAGCCTGTTTTTGTCATCTATCGTGTGATGATATTCGCCGGTGAACATTTTCACTTTCTCCCACTTTTCACCACTTTGCACCACTTTGACTATGACATTAAACTTTTTTATTTATTTGTCAAGCACTATTTTCATACCCCTTTCGCTTGCACAACAACAAACCCTCTTTAATATACAAACTGTTGCTCAATACTTTTTGAAAGATACTACATATAACACCACTCTCAGCACGATATTTATTTGAAAATATTTAAATATTTTAGACGTCGTTTTTGAATTCGTGATGAAATTATACGACTTGATTCTCTTTTTTTGAGATGGTATCATAATTTATAAGAATATGGATTCTACCGCATCGAAACATTCGAATTTTTATCCCAAGCTATCCGACTACAACTACGATCTTCCAAAGGAATTAATCGCACAACAACCTTTAGAAAACCGGGAAGATGCAAGATTGTTAATATTGCACCGGAATACAGGAAGGATCGAACATCGCAAATTTTATGAAATTACCGAATATCTCTGCCCGGGAGATTTCCTCGTTCTTAACAACACCAAGGTAATACCGGCATTGTTACAGGGAAAAAGGATTAGCGGCGCATCCCTTGAATTATTACTTATTGAGGAAAGGGAGGAAAACCAATGGAAGGTATTAATTAAATCAAACGCTAAATTAAAGATAGGCGAAGAAATTCATATCGGAGACGGGACACTCTCTGCAAGACTCCTCAGGAAAGATGAAGACGGTTCATGGCTTATTCAATTTGATAAGAATTGCCATATAAAGGACATGCTCGTTCGAATCGGAAAAACGCCCTTACCCCCTTATATAAAACGCACTGAACATAATAGTTCGTTATACTCTTCCGATAAGGAACGATATCAGACGGTGTTTGCGCAAAAAGAAGGGGCAATTGCTGCACCCACAGCAGGTTTGCACTTTAGCCGGCATATCCTTGAGAAGATAAAAAAACACGGCGTAGATATCGGATTTGTTACTCTCCATGTCGGCATGGGAACATTCTTACCCATCAAAACAGATGATATTCAAAAACATCAGATGCATAAAGAATACTACGAATGCCCTGGAGAAATTATGAAAAAAATAAAAGAGGCAAAAGAACATCAGCATCGTGTAATCGCTGTGGGAAGTACCTCTTGCCGTGTTCTGGAATCTGCTGCCATGAACACCATAATTCCCCAAACCTCCGGGTGGACAAATCTATTCATTTACCCTCCGTATCATTTTCAGTATGTTGATGTTTTACTTACCAATTTTCACCTTCCCAAAACCACGTTGCTTGTACTGGTTTGTGCTTTTGCGGGAAGGGAAAATATTTTAAACGCCTATGAAATAGCAAAAAAGGAAGGCTACCGTTTTTTTAGTTACGGTGATTGCATGATGATTATCTAACATGAATGCTTCACGACCAAAACAGATTGAAACGCCGGTTGTTGAGGAAAATCGGATGTCGTTTCGTTTCTACCACATTCAACCTTTCATAATTTTATGGTTTTATGACAGAAAAAGTTACCGTGGATAAACCGGGACTTTCTTTATCACCAAATGCCCGATTAGTGCTTGAAAAAAGATATTTAAAAAAGGATGCTTCAGGCCGCCCGGCTGAATCGCCAGAGGATATGTTCCGTCGGGTCGCAAAAAATATCGCATCTGCGGATTTGCTATACAACAAAAGAGCAGACATTGTATCAAGGGAAGAACAATTTTATAATCTCTTGACGTCCCGCCGATTCCTGCCAAACTCCCCTACCCTGATGAATGCAGGAAGAGACCTGCAGCAATTATTTGGATGTTTTGTGCTTCCCATCGAAGATTCTATCGAGGGCATCTTTGATACTGTAAAACAAGCTGCCTTAATCCACAAAAGCGGTGGTGGCACCGGCTTTTCCTTTTCGCGCATTCGACCAAAAAATGACATGGTAAGCACTTCTGGTGGTTGTGCCAGCGGCCCTGTTTCCTTCATGAAGGTCTTCAACGAGGCTACTGAGGCTATCAACCAGGGAGGCTTTCGGCGCGGGGCAAACATGGCGGTATTGCGCATTGACCATCCCGACATCCTCGATTTCATTACAGCAAAACAGATCGAAGGGGTATTAACAAATTTTAACATCTCCGTTGGAATTACTGATAAATTTATGCAGGCCGTAGAAAAAAACGGAGATTTTCCGTTAATTAATCCCCGAACAAAAGCTGTTGTAAAAGTCTTAACCGCGAGAGAACTCTTTGAGCAAATTGTTCATTCTGCATGGGAAAACGGGGAACCAGGCATCCTGTTTCTGGATACCATTAATGCTGCTAATCCTACGCCGATTCTCGGAGAAATCGAAGGGACAAATCCATGCGGAGAACAACCACTATTGCCCTTCGAGGCGTGTGTCCTGGGTTCAATCAATCTCTCCAGGATGACAATACTACAAAATGGAAAACATGAGATTGATTGGGGTTGCCTTGAAAAGACTATCCATCTGGCAGTACGTTTTCTCGACAATATCATAGATATAAACAAATATCCTTTACCCCAAATCGAACATTTGACAAAGGGCAATCGGAAGATAGGCCTTGGAATCATGGGACTTGCTGATTTGTTTATTCAACTTGGCATTTCATACAATTCCGAGAAGGCCGTTCAATGCACCGAAGAAGTCATGCGTTTCTTTTCTCAAAAGGCGAACAATGCCTCAGTCAAACTTGCCGAAGAACGTGGTGTATTTCCGAATTATCAGAAAAGTAGTTATGCCCAAAAGAACGACACCCAATTTCGAAATGCAGCACGAACAACTATTGCGCCAACCGGTACCATCAGTATCATTGCACATTGTTCCAGCGGTATTGAACCCTTATTTGCTATTGCCTATACCCGACACGTCCTGGTAAAAAGCGGATTACCGGAAATACATCCCATATTCGAACACATTGCAAAAACAAGGGGTTTTTATTCAGAAAGGCTAATTGAGGAAGTTTCAAGGGAGGGATCAATACAAAATATTCACGGAATACCGGAAGATGTAAAAAAAATATTTATTACCACTCAAGATGTTTCTCCAGAACAACACGTAAAAATACAGGCAACCTGTCAAAAATACATCGATAGCGGTGTATCGAAAACCATTAATTTCTCAAAGGAGTCTACCGTCGGTGATGTTAAAAAGGTGTTCGCCTTAGCTCATAAAAGTGGATGCAAGGGCATCACAGTGTATAGAGACAAAAGCCGCGTATCGCAAGCTCTTTCCATTGAATGCACCTGCACAAAACAGATGATAAAATAAATTGTATTATCTTCTTATGATCTTTATCTTAACCGTTTATCACATACAAAAAAGCTTGCACCACCCTGCTGAATCCAAGACTCAGAATTTTCCGATACAAATTCCCCTCAGCATTTAAGTCCTTCTTTTAAATATGCCTGAACCTTTTTACCATCCACTTCGCCGCCGTGTTTGCTCATAATAAGCTTCATTGCTACACCCATCTCCTTTGCAGTATATTTATTTGTTTCAATGACCTCATTAACGATCTTCTTGATTTCATTGTCAGACAATTGTTTCGGCAGGTATTCCTCAACAATTGCAATCTCTCCGTCCAGCTCCTTCACTTTTTCTGGCAGATGCAGTTTTTCATATTCTTCACGGGATTTCTTCAATTTCTTGCAGTATCCGCGAGCAACATCCACATAATCAATTTGGTCCTTAGGCCTCCCTGACGTATCAGCAATCTTAATATCTGCAAGGATCATGCGCAGAACCGATGTCCTTAATTTGTCCTGCCTCTTCATAGCACTTTTTAAATCTTCCGTTATCCGCTCTTTCAAATTCATAGTTATTCCTCTTTAAATGAATATCCTCCGACTTTATGCCCACAGTTGGGACAATACAAAGGAGTACCTTCATAATATTTTCCGCAATATTTACACGGCGTCAAGATTTCTATTTGCTTAGCTTGCTTTGTTCTCATGATCAAATAAACTGGCAAAACGACAATCATGAGCAAAAAGACCCCCATCATCCAACCAATAGCTGCCGGAGTCTTATAGCCCCTTTTTTTTGCATCAGCATATACCCAGACAGCCACTGCTGCTGCAATAAGTAACCCGATAAATCTCATCATATAATTTGACCTTTCAAAAACATCTGAAAAACATCTGTGAACTATACCACATACAATTTATCGCGTCAAATAATTATCCAACGAATATCCCGCACGAGGGAATACGGGAAAATTACCCTTGAAAGAATTATTTCTTTTAGTACAATAACGCGACTGATTGTTTTTAGCACTCTGTTCCAACTTAGGAGACTTGTTCATGATATACCTCTACACTGCAGAGAATTGTCCCAAATGTGAGTCTTTAAAGAAAAAATACCGTGCAGAAGGGATTCGTTTTGTCGAAAGGAATGCAGACCGCATTAAACAGCCTGAAGATGAAATTGATCAGGAGGCATTAGTACAAGCTTCAATGCAAAATATGGAACTACCCGTCGAGGTAAATGCCTGAGTTTAAGACTTAACCAATCCCCAGCGTTCGCGGATATGCCTTTCTACTTTGATAAAAAACAGTCGATCAACCAAGATGCCAATCAAGATAATTACCAGCATTACGGCGATGACCTGGCTCATATCATTGAGTTCTCGTCCGATCATCAAGAGGTGTCCTAATCCAAGGCATACGATTAATAATTCGCCTGCCATTAATGAACGCCAGGCAAAGGACCAGCCTTGTTTCATTCCTATAATAATATGCGGGAGGGCGGCCGGGATGATCACCTCTAGATACAATTTCCATCTTTTTGCCCCCATGGTCTTTGCGGCGCGAATATAAAGCGGGGGCACATTTTTTACCCCGGAATCGGTACCCGTGGCAATAGAAAGCACCGCGCCCATAAAAACCAAAAATATAATCGCTCTATCATTTAAACCAAACCACAGCAAGGAAAGAGGCAGCCAACAAATTGTCGGCAACGTTTGTAAACCGGAGATCAGAGAACCGAGCGTGTCTTCAAAAATTCTGAACCTACCAATAAGCAAACCTGCAAAAACACCAACCCCAAGAGAAATTCCGTAGCCAATGGCAATCCTTTTCATACTAATTGCCACTCCGATCAGAAGGCTCTGATCCTGAAATCCACGCGCCAATGTTTTCCCCACAGCAACAGGGGACGGAAGGACATATTCCGGCCATATACCTAACCAAAACAGCAGTTGCCAAAAACCTGCAAGCAAGGTAAAAAAAATTGTCCTCTTCAGCATACCGGACATGTTAAATCCCTCCCCCAATATCCGTTTTTGCCGGCTCTACAGTTGTGCATTTTATATCACATTCCACACATGAATCAGCATCCATCTCACATTTCACCACCTTATCAATTTCTGTCTTTAATTCCTTCATGATCCTTGTGGAATATTCTGCTACATTTACATCGTTATCATCACGGGGTCTCGGCAAATCAATAAAAAACTCCTTCTTAATCTTGCCAGGTGAGGTGGAAAGGATAAATATGCGATCAGCCAAACATACGGCCTCCCGGATATTATGGGTAACAAACAGGATCGTCTTCTTCGTCTTCATCCATATATTCTGCAATTCGTAATGGAGTATCCATCTCGTTTGTGCATCTAATGCGGAGAAGGGTTCATCCATCAAAAGCATCTCCGGATTCATTGCAAGAGCCCTTGCTATTGCCACCCGCTGCTTCATGCCACCGGAGAGTTCATGGATATGGGATTTCTGGAATTTTGTCAGATGTACCATCTTGAGATACTCAAGAGCAATATTTCGCCGCTCCCTGCCGCTTATGCCTTTCAGTTTTAAACCAAATTCAACATTTTTTATCACATTGAGCCAGGGAAAGAGGGCTGCTTCCTGGAATATAACAACCCGGTCCGGCCCTGCGCCTTGAATTCTACGGCCATTTGCCCACACATCGCCTGAATCAGCCTGTTCCAGCCCCGCTACGATATTCATCAGGGTAGACTTCCCGCATCCTGAGGGTCCTACAAGACATACAAATTCCCCCTGGTTAATTTCAAGATTGATATCTTCCAGCACATGAACCGTTCCATTTTTCGACTGAAATGATTTCGATACATGTTGAACACGCAAATCCGGTTTTGTGCTATGTGCCTTTGACGCTCTCTGCCCGTCATCAATCTTCACATAATTCAATTCAATCAGGTTGTCAACTCCCACGCCTTCTGACATTGATTCCTACCTCCCAAAACCTAACATTCGGTACTCTATTCACCTATCTGTGGTAAAGCTCTCTCTTTCAGCACCTCATTGAGCAATTTCAGATCAACCAGACCCGACAAATCAACTCTTTGATCTCCCAAAAAACCCTCCTCATATGCCATTTTCGCGTACAAGGTCAGAGACGGAACGATGGGATCGTACGTGGCTTCCAGTCTTGAGAACGCATCATTCATGACTTCCCCAGGAAGAGATACACCAGAAAGAGCCTTAATCTGCTCACCAATAACTTTCTTTGCCTTTCTTGGATGCTGATGAATCCAGCGGGTTATCTTCACGTGAGCCGCCAACCACCGTTTAACGCGATCAGGATGCCTCAATAAAAATTCTGTTCTCACAATCATCAGCGTTGAACTAAACCGTCCGCCTTGCCACAAGGTTCTTTCATCAAGAAAGACCTCTCCGTCTGCCTCGTTGATAATTCTTGCGCCCCAGGGTTCTTGCACCCAGGCACCATCAATTTGTTTCATCATAAAAAGGTTTAAAATATCAGGATTACGCATGGGAAGAATATCAATCGTTCCACCCTTTTCTCTTGGTTTCAGACCGAAATTTCTGATATATCCACGAAAAGCAATATCCTGTGTGTTTCCAAGCTGAGGGGTTGCGATCCTCTTTCCAACAAGGTCCGCAGCCTCTTTTATATGGGAATCCTTTCTTACAACAAAGAGAGAGCCACCGCTTGCCGCACCCGCAATTACCTTTAACGCCCTTCCACCTGACCGCACATAGCCGTTTATAGCCGGACTCGGCCCAACACAAGCAATGTCTATATCCCCGGAAAAAACTGCTTCAATAAGAGACGGCCCTGCATTAAAAAGAGTCGTCTTTATCTTAACCTTTGGCCCCAGATACGCTGCAAAAGTATCCTCAGCTATTCCAATGACAATCTGCGCATGGCTTATATTAGGAAAATATCCGATTCGGACCGTAGCATTATCGACACTTTTTGTACAGCCAACACCACACATTATAAAAAAGAATAGTATCGGCGAACTCACCCACAGCCTTAGCATATCCATGACAACTTTAATTAAATATTATAAATCCTACAAGATTAGTAGATAATTATGAAAAATTTATTAAATCGTATAGGTCAACACACCGGTCTCTTTTTTTTCCATAGAATCCTTAACACGGCTGCACATATCTGCAAAAGTCATTCTATCTAATACATCCGTTATAGCATTTCGAATCTCCATCATTACCCCGCGTATTACACAGGTAACCTCTTCTGAACATGGTCTATATGATGTTTTGCTGACGCAATCCACCGGTGCAATCGCCCCATCAAGCGCACGAATCACCTCCCCCAGGGTAATCAGATCAGGCGACCGCGCAAGTTCATAGCCACCCTTAAGACCTATCTTGCTGTTCAAAATACCTATCTTCCGTAAGATAAGCAGAATATTTTCTAAAAATTTTTGCGGTATCCTTTCATTCGTAGAAATTTCCTTAATCTGAATAGCTCCTTTTTTATGATGCATTGATAAATAAATCATTGCGCGCAGGGCATAGTCGCTTTTTTTTGAGAGTTTCATATTTTCCCAATAATTTTATACAATCTATATAGAATTAATAGACATTTGCAAAAGAATAACACAATTATAAAAAATGTCAACTATTTTTTTACATCGTTTCTGCTGCCCTAATAATAGCTTTATCCAACGCAGTGAATTTTTCTGCATAATCGACACGTTCACACCGTAAATCAGAAACTTGATTGATAATGCTATTCACATCATAAAATTTTTCCACATGATATTTGGATATATCCATGCCATCTACAAACGTAGGCACCTCAAGATTCCAGTATTTATCTTTGCCCCAGGTAATAGTACCACGCACGATACCCCGGATAATCGCCGCCATCTCAGGGATTTCAATCCGTTGAACCTTGCGCTTAAACACCTTTGCACCGTTCGGCTGATTTTCAATAATCTCCCCCATACCGCCGGTATTTAACTGATAGCACCAAACTCTTCCCTCATGCCGTTTCACAAAATCATAAAACCAGTTCCCCTCATACGCCTTATCTCCAATAATAAATGGATTAGTACCGACCTCCCGGATAGATTCCCCTGCACGCTTTGGGTCGCCTGCTGACGTCTCAATCGATTCTCCCAGCATAAAAGTAGCCGCTGCCTGTTCGGGTGTCAGCCTGGCGGCAAGAGGCGCTACGGTGTGACGACGGGTAATAAAGGCGATAATGAGCCCATCCATATCATTGGCAGGCGGTAAATTAATGCTCTGTGAAATATACGGAATCAGATCCTCTCGCATCATAATCCCTCGCCCGTTACTGGTTAGGGTATCGTCCTCAAAATAGATATTCCCTTCATAATCGATCATCACGTTCTCAAAAATAGCATCACGGGATGTTGCGGCTTTATAAATAATTGGCTGTGTAACAGCGTCGAGCCCTTCCGTCTTCAAATAGAATCCACGCTCAGAGCCGTAAGCAGAACCATCCTTTTTGAGAAATACGACATCATCCTGGAGTATTTCAATGCCTTCATCCTTGTCGTTTAAGCCATGGGTATGGCAGGTATGCGTTGTTTTCCCTGTACCGCTCATCCCAAAAATGAGCATCCCGTATCTTCTGATCCGACCATCAGGCCCCTTTGCCTTTAAAATCTTCGATCCTGCATGCAAGCCGAGCATCCCTTTCTGCTTGGCGTTCCACATAGCCATCCTCAGGAACCCCTTCTTGGATTCACCATAATAATCAGTACCCAAAACAATCGTCGTACTGATCTCCGGGAAAACCAGAATCTGTCGCTCTCCTTCCTGCCACTCGGGGATGTACACGATATACTGTTTCGGCTCACTATCCGATCTGACAGGAAAGAGTGTCGCCCACGTCATGTAAGCAAGCCGGATCATCTCCGGCCTTTGAATAGAAACAAAAATATTGCAGTTTGGTGAAAATTCATCATTATTCCCCATCGTTCGATTAACCAAAACCATGGGTGCCCGCTTGACATATTCTTCAATGGCAGTTAATGTTTTGGGGAGATTATTCATGATCTCCGCTTGCTGTGCATTAAGTTTCTTTTGACTAACCGCATCGCTTCCCACATAAACGGTCATCTTTGCACTACGATTTTTTACGGTAGAATGAACCGTTACATTTCCAAATTTCGTAAATGACGCACATCGCTCCGCGCTGCGGCGCAATGTCCAATCCCTGGAATGAACGACATTCTGAGCGCCCTTTAAGTATTCTATAATCCGGTTAACTGCCTGAAATTCTTTTGTGGATGAAGTCGTTGCTGATGACATGGTAAAGCCCCTTATCTATGGAAATGTGTATTATTCCCGATGTCTCTGAAATAAGCACAACGAATCTATTATAAAATTTTTTGATTATAATGAAACAAATAATTTATGCAAACAAAAACGGCTCCGATAATTTCACACCATCCTTTTCCATTTTCTTTTGACGTGCTTTGATGATATTGGCATTATTCAGTAAGGTTATGACTAAGAAACAAGCTAATGAAGGGACATGATGGGGAATAATATTTTCCGCGTTGCTTTTGGATTGCAGCGAAACAAGGTCATTTTGGATATGACAACACCCTCTACTATTTCAGCTTCACCTCCAGGCAAAAAATTTTGGTCAAATCTGAAAAGAACCTTCATACCAGCCGGTTTGCTCTCCCGCATCTCTATTTTCAAGGTGACACCAAGAGATTCCCACGAACCAGAGAACTACCGATCTAAAAGGCCACTGCGAAGCCTAATGTCCCTGCATAGTCCGGGGTGAATTGATTCAACCCGACGTTGTAGCTGCCAAAAAGGGCGATCCGATCATTAAGCGTCCATTGGAATCCCGCTCCAACTGCATATTCTGTGACGTCTTCCGCCGTTGTCCTGTTGGCGTGACGTGAACTCAGAAGTGGCTCGTTGTTGATATACCCTTGAACGAAGACCGCCAGATCGTTTATCACGTTGCGTTGTAAAGCCCATAGAAATGATGGCTCCACGACCTCTTTGCCTGTTGGCCCATCCATGACTACAAATCCGAGGTTCCAGTTAAAGGCAACGTCACAAGGTAGCGCATGGTCAATATTCATGTTGAGTGAGTACTGCGTTCCGCTATCGAAAGCCTCGGAGCCCCATGTGGTCTGAACATATGCCTCGAGACCCAGTGAATAGTTGAAATATTTCCAGGAATCCTCGGCCAGGTGGATCCTTGTATCGAAGGTCAGAGGCGAGAATCCGGTAGTGGACTGCGGCTGTCCCTGAACGCTGAAGCCCAGGGTATACATCTGCAACTCCATGAAGTTAGTCAAACCGTAACGCAGCAATATCCCACAGTTGTATAGTTTCGGCGAGTTGTTGCTGGCTCCCCGCAACGCCAGGGGAACCATCTCCACATAAACGCCCCCCTTGGGTAACGTGTAGGAGGAATTGGGGAGGTTGGAGAGATCGGGCCCTGGGGATCGAATTGTCACCCTGGATGCCGGCGCCGTGGCCGCCGAGTCATCGTGTCGGTCTGCTGTTGTACTGTCTGTCCGCACAGCCTCATTCTTGTCTTCCAAGGCATTTACAACAGCGACAGGTGCGGGCGATGGATTGACGACTGTTGTCGGGATCGAGCGGACGGACGTTGCGCAGCCGGTCGACACCAGAGCAGCGAATAATGCAAAATGCCCCCAGGCTGATCGGCGCGAGATCGGGTTAAGTTGAAGCCTGAAGTGGGCAACGGAGCAAACCTTAGCCCACATTGCCCGCAGCCCTGCTAATGCTGCTGTAGCAGCCAATGACAGGAAAATGATTTTTCCCTTAGAAATACCAATTGAGCAAATAGAAAAAAGTGCAAGTATTTTTGGTTTACAGACCAAGAGAACATCCAGGAAAAGAGAAAGAAGATGGTGTGAAATTATGGAGGCATTATGGCCAAAAAGAAGTTAAAAAGTCAAACAAAAAGACTATTTCCTGACTCATGATTTCATTTCTTGTCTCTCTGCATCTTTTTCCTCTTCCGTTACCCAGTCTTCTTCTACCACATGCTTGCCCAGGAATCTATTATACGGACTTTGACATTACCGTGGCTGATGAAAGGCCCCGCCGCGTTCTGGCATTTATCCCTGGAGTTGATAGGATGCTTTGAGCTTGACATAAATTTTCAATAAGATTAATATTATAGTTAAAAATAAATGTTGATATGTCCAATATTTACGATGAAAGAGAGTGGACAATAACCCTCCATGCAAAAGAACCATAAGATACTTGTCGTTGACGATGATACCATGATTTGCGTATCACTCACGGGCTTACTTGAGGAAAACGGGTATCATGTCTATGCGGCATCGCATCAGGATGAGGCCATTCATGTGCTCATGAAATACACCGTGGATTTAATTCTCCTTGACTTGAGATTACATGACGTTGCCGAACTTTCTCTCGTAAACAGGATCAAAGAGGTCTCACCGGAGACGATCATTCTCGTTATGATCGACCAGGACAAAATTAAGACGGTAATCAACACCCTGTGCCTTGATACGGTTGATTATATTCTGAAACCATTTGATCCTGATTATTTGAAAAAGGCCATAGAAAAAGCCCTTTACAAGCAACAGTTGGAAGCCAGTCTGAAAAGGACGCTCACAGAGAAGGAAATTATCAGCAACACCAATAAAATCATTGCCGCTAGTCTGGATATCCGGGAAAGCTTTTCCGATGTATGCAGCGAACTCAAAAAGATCATACCATTTGATCGTGCATGCCTGATTACTTCCAATGAACAGGGACAGTGGTTCCAGGTATTTGCGCTCACGAAAACGTATCATTTCAGCGAGATCAATGAAGGCGAGTCTTTTCCTCTCGCCGGTAGTCTTCTTGGGGAAATTATCAAAACCGGTGAGCCGGTAATTGTCAACAATACGGAAACTGGCCGATTCTGGACCGACGGGGTATTATTCAAGGAAAGAATACACTCGCGGCTTGGATTTCCCCTCACCTATAAGGGCAAGGTGCTCGGCGCCTTTACCTTTGGGAGTGAAAAAGCCAACAGTTTTCATGAGCAGTGTTATTATTACCTCTGGCAGATAGCTCCGCAACTTGCCATTGCCATTGAAAACACAAAGCTGTTCAACCGTATCAAGGCTTCGGAAGAACGGTATAAAACGCTATTTAACAACGCCGCAGACTCCATGATGATGATAGATCTGAATGGCAAGATTCTCACCGTAAACCAGCGGGAAGAAATAATTATTGGTTACAAGACGGAAGAGCTTTTGGGCAGGTATATTTATGATTTTTTGCCCGAAACATCGAAACGGTTTGTTTCCGAGCTTCTTGTTATGGCAACTACGAATAAAATTCAAACAACCGAGATTGAAGTTATCAGCAAGAGTCAGCAAATCCTGGTGATGGAATTAGATATTATCGTGATAAAGGATGGGAATAACATTTTGTACCTGTTGATCCATTTCAGGGACATCACGAGAAGAAAGAATCTGGAACTGGAGCTCATAGAGGAAAAGAAAAAACTGGATAACATTGTGAGTAAAATCGGGGCAGACCTTATAGTGATCGACCGCCATAATAAAATATGCTGGGCGAATAAACGGTTGATTGAACGCCATCCTTCAGGCAAAAATATTATCAATCAAACCTGCTCTGAAGCGTATTGTCACCTTCAGGCAGCACCCACGGATTGCCCGTCTGTCCGGGTATTTGATACGGGAAGAATGAGTCAGACGGAACGGGTGATTTATCATCACCACAAAAAAAAATTTTGCAATGTCATTAGTTCTCCCATTTTCGACAAAGACGGCAAGGTTGTGCAGGTGCTGGAGTTGATTCAGGATGTTACTGAGAAAAAACTGGAGGAAGAAAAACAGCAAAGGCTTCAGCAGCAACTTGTGCATTCCGACCGGTTAATCTCGATTGGACGGCTTGCAGCCGGTGTTGCTCATGAGATTAATACTCCTCTGGCAATTCTTTCCGGCATGATACAAGGTTTTCTTGAGCGGAACGGCTCCTTTGGCAGCGAGACGGTAAAAGAATTTAAGACGATGCAAAAGGTGACGAAGCGTATTGAAAAAACGGTTGATTCTTTATTGGAACTGTCACATTTTGAGGGAAATGAGCAACCGAAACCTATGAACATCAACGAACTAATTAAAGATACGATTTCCCTTATGGTGGAGCAGTTCGCAGCAAGGAATAAAAACATCGTTTTAAAACTATCTTCCCGTCTGCCGAAAATCAATGGTTTTGCGGAACAACTGCAGCAGGTGTTTATGAATCTCCTGATTAATGCGGATGATGCTACGGTTGATGGTGATACGATTTCAATAACGACCCAGCAAAAAGACAAAGGTACCGTGAGTATCTGCTTCAAAGATACCGGCACGGGTATCCCGGAAGATATGATATCCAAAATCTTTGATCCCTTTTTTACCACAAAGGAAGTGGGAAGGGGAACCGGTCTGGGATTATCGATAACCTATGGGATCGTGAAGAGACATCGTGGCACAATTCAGGTGAAAAGTAAAACAGGGAGGGGCACCACCTTTAATATCAGCTTGCCCGTAGATTTTGGAAAGGTAACCACGCATGGATAGAGGGATAAAAATTTTAGTTGTTGACGACGATAAGGATTATAATCTGTATTTAACAAAATTTTTGTCTGACGAGGGGTACGTTGCCAACGGCATTACCAGGCCGATGGATACCTTGCCGACACTGGAACAGGAAAAGTATCATATTGTTATTCTTGACCTCAAAATGCCGCAAATAAGCGGTACGGAACTGCTAAAGGAAATAAAATCCAGATACCAGAATATCTGTGTTATTATATTAACGGGATACCCCTCATTTAAGACGGCCGTCGAAACGATGAAACATGATGCCTTTGATTATTTAAAAAAACCGTTTGATTTAAACGATCTGCGCAAGGCGCTGAATAACGCGCAAAAGACGTATTGTCTTGTGGGAAATGCAAAGGACAGGCTCAAGAGTTCTATGGGGAAAAAACTGAAATCGCTGCGAAAGGGAAAAAAAATCACTCAAAGACAATTGGCAAATCGTACCGGCTTATCGCCAAGTTTACTATCTCAGATTGAAAACGGGCAAATTGCAGCCTCTCTTGTCACCCTGGATAAATTATCCGCAGCACTGAACGTGAAAATGGCATACTTCCTGGATGAAGAAACTGATGAATCTGCAGTAACAATGCACTGAAACTGAAAATCCGGCATACTTATTTTTCAAGGAGTTTTTTGTTCATGGATCACCTATATACTCTTATCTCAAACCTTGGTTCTCCCAGGATTATGGTTATCGGTGATTTTATGCTAGATAAGTACGTGTGGGGTGAAGTAAAACGCATCTCGCAAGAGGCGCCAATACCCGTAATTAATGTTTCTTCTGAAGACATTCGTCCCGGCGGTGCCGGAAGTGTTGTGAACAACCTGCAGACCCTGGGTGCACAGGTGCATGCCTGCGGAATTGTTGGCGATGACACTCATGGTCGAACTCTCCTGGACATCCTCCGGGGTATGGGAGTTGATCTTGAGGGGATCAGCGTTGACAAAAGCCGCCCAACTACCCTGAAGATGCGTTTCCTGGGGCATTTACAAACCGCCGGAAAGGGGATTCAGCAACTCTTGCGCGTTGATTATGAAAAGACCCATGTTATCTCTGAAGAAATCGAGACACAACTTGTCAGCTATATGAATAAAAACATACCTGCATGCCAGATCGTTCTGGTTTCCGATATGAATAAGGGTTTGCTTTCCCCTTCACTTTTGAAAACCATCGTGACCATCAGTAAAAAGCATAACCGGATGGTAATCGTTGATCCGAAACTTATGAGCGATTATTCCTGTTACGAGGGATTTACCGCCATGACACCCAACAGGAATGAAACGGAGATTGCCACCGGAATAAAAATCAGCGACATCGATAGCCTGCATCGTGCGGGAAGCAAGCTGGTTTCCAGCCTTTCCCTGGAATATTGCATTATTACCATTGATAAAGACGGCATGTTTCTCTACCACAAGAATGGCAGCGGAAAGATTATCCCGACGGTCCCGCGGGCGGTATCTGACGTAACAGGAGCTGGAGATATGGTGCTGAGTATGTTTGGTCTGGTGGTCGGCAGTGGATATAGTTTTGAGGATGCTGCGTTCCTTGCAAATATTGCTGCGGGAATAGAAGTGGGGAAAATCGGTGCAACACCGGTCAGCAAGGGCGAAATTCTGGGTGAACTCATGAGCGGGGGAAGCCAGGTATCAGGCAAGATTAAAGATGCCGAAGGAATAAAGGGCATCTTAAACGAGCATAGGAAGAAAAACGACAAAATTGTCTTTACCAACGGGTGTTTTGACCTATTACATGTGGGTCACGTTGAGTACCTGAAATTTGCCCGTAAACAAGGAGATCTGCTCGTGATAGGATTAAATACCGACCGCTCCGTCAGAAGCCAGAAGGGGCCCACGCGCCCCTTTGTATCTGAAACGGAACGGGCCAAAATGCTTGCAGCATTAGAGGATGTAACCTATGTGGTGCCGTTTGATGAACTGACGCCTTTGAATTTAATCAAGACCGTAAAACCAGACGTGCTGGTGAAGGGAGAAGACTGGAAAAATGCCGGCGCGGTAGGGGCGGAATTTGTAGAATCTTATGGGGGAAAAGTGGTGTATGCGCCTTTTGTAGACGGCGTTTCAACCACCAATATTGTTTCCCGGATAATCAAACGACACAGCCAGATGGAATCTTTGAAAGATGCGGCGAGTCAAATACAATAAACTGGTCAAAAGAAGATACTCATGGACGACATTGAAATTCAATTACAAGAAAGCATAGACACGAAAAAAGCCTTATTGCTATCTCATCTTGATGTTATCAGAAAGATCGCCGGCGCACTCATTACCGCATTTAAAAACGGCCACCGCCTGTATCTCATCGGCAATGGAGGAAGCGCAGCAGATGCCCAGCATATTGCCGGGGAATTGATCGGAAGGTTCAAGATGAACCGGCGTCCACTTCCAGCGGTTGCCCTGACGACTGACACCTCTGTCATGACTGCTCTTGCAAATGATTTTGGATATGATACCTGTTTTGCCAGACAGGTAGAGGCGTTATCGGGACCGGGTGACGTTATTCTGGTTTTCAGTACCAGCGGGAATTCAAGGAGCATTCTCAATGCAGTCCAGATTGCAAGGGATCGAGGGTCAATTACGATCGGGTTTACCGGCAAGGATGGAGGCCTTTTGAAAGATACCGTGGATATCTGTTTAAAAATTCCCTCAGACAACACACCTCGAATACAGGAATGCCATATCACCGTCGGACACATCTTGTGCTCTATGATCGAGAAAGAACTTTTTGAAACCGTACCGAAATGAAAAAGAGAAAGGCCGTATTTCTCGACCGGGACGGCACGATGATTGTTCACGAGCATTACCTCAGTTCACCTGATCAACTGAAATTATTACCCAATGCCTCACAAGGGATTCGCCTTTTTCAAGAACACGGTTTTTTGATCATTGTTATCACGAATCAATCCGGTATAGCGAGGGGGTTCTTTGATGAGGAACGCCTGATGCTTATCCATACGAAATTGACTGGTCTGCTGAAAGATGAGGGGGTAATTATTGACGATTGGTATTATTGTCCGCATCACCCTGAAGGGAATATAGAACGCTACACGATGGATTGTGATTGCAGAAAACCCAAACCCGGAATGATCCTTGATGCTGCCCGAAAGCACCACATTGATCTGGCGCAATCCCTGATGATTGGCGATTCAGAGTCAGACATGCTGGCAGGGAAAAATGCCGGTTGTGCATGTGTCTTCATAAGGAATGGTTGTAGAAACAGTGCAAGCATCCCCCCGACGATCTGTATGGATTATGTGGTAAAGGATTTGTTAGAGGCTGCAAGACTTCTTACTCAGTGAGGATCAGTTTTCCTGCACATTGATCAATAAATTCCGGATGTCCGTAGCGTGTGTTTACTGAACCGTTTTCGTTTCTTTTGCTACCCAATCCAGGTAATTCTTCGAGCCCTGGATAATCGGCAAGGCAATAATCTCCGGCACTTCGTAACTATGTAATTCTTTGACGCGTTTCTCCACGGCATTAAACAACTCTTCCCGCGTCTTGCATATCATGAGTGCTTCTTGTTCAATAAGCACTTTGCCTTGCCACCTGAAGATAGACTCGATGGGTTGGACAATATTACAACAGGCAACAAGGCTTTCTTCTACCAATATTTGTCCAATTTTTTTTGCCTCATCCCTTGATGTGGTTGTTATAAAAATAACAATAGTTTTTGACATATTATTGGGTGTTGCTTCGATTCCTATCAATGGTTTGCTGATCACACATCCCGCCACGTTTTTTTAAGAGAGATTCGATTTCAGCGCTGCCATCTTCATCACGGGTCACATATACCAGGGTGCAACGGCAACCTGCGGGATTTTTGCACCCGGGGTGCGGGGGTTTCATTTGCTGCAATATTTTATGATTGGGAAGTATATGCCTTCCATCTAATTCCCTGCAAACATCGCAGGTATTGCCATCGCTGGTTGCAGAATAAAAGACATAGGCAATTTCTTTCAGGTGGGTAACAACGGGTTCTTTTTTTTTCTCCTGATGCTGTTGCGCGTCGTTCCTGGGATGCTTGCCTTTTAAACTTTTTTTCACGAGGGAGTAAATGACATAGCCGGCTATTAAAAGTACAATAAAGCGTGTCATTAATTATGTTGTACCTTTGGGCTTCCTCAGCATAAATAAAAACAAGCCGCCTAATACCAACACGGTTTGTGTTAATATGATGCACTTGATCCATACTGCAAAACAATGCCATGCCAAATCCGGTCCGCGCGTCGTCTCAATTACGTGAGAAACACGTCTAAAGGCATAGATTGCAATTAATGAGATAAACATAGCCATAATCGTTATAATAAATGCCTTTAGTTTTTGTTTCATCGTTCCTGTCTTTCCTCTTGTTTAATGTGTCAGTCAAAACGTAAACATTATTTCGTAACAATTACTTTTTCAGTATCATCCTGGGTATTTATGGTTTCCGTGTTTTTCCCCTGCCCACCGGATTTCACACTGATGGCCTTTTTATACTCTGCAACGGCCTCATCGATCATGCCCTTTTCCTCATAGGCATATGCCAGATTATACCGGGCATCGGTATTTGTGGGATTTGTGCCAACCGTCTTTTTAAATTGAGCTATAGCGTCCTCGGTCATATTTTTGTTTGCATATGCCAATCCCAAATTAAAATGAGCCCTTGATGAGGCGGGATTTAATTCCAGCAATTTTTTCCATGCAGAAATAGCTTCATCATAGAATCCCTGCCGCAGGTAAACCGTGCCCAGCTTGTCGTAAGCCTCCGTGAAACTCGGATTCATTGCAATTGTCTTGTTGAAGATAGTACTGGCTTTGTCGAGGAGTCCTTTATCTGCATATGCCTCGCCTAATTTATAGATGGCGCGGGTGTTGTCTGGATGAGCCTTCAGTATCTTTTCGTATTCCTGAATTGCGTCATCGCAAAGTCCTTTTCCAAGATATGCATCACCAAGATGTAGCTGGGCAACCACGTTTGTTGGGTCTTTGGAAATGGTTTCTTTGTATATGCGGATAGCGTCATCCAGCATCCCTTTCATGCTATATGCGTTGCCCAGATAGCAAGATGCCATGATATCATCGGGATCTTCAGCCAGCACCTTTTTGAAAGAAAGTATCGCTTCATCAAAGAATCCCTTTACATAATGATTGTATCCCACGACATTCCCGGGCGCTATTCCCTTGTTCGCTGTGTTATATACCCTGGTTTTTTCGTATATCTTTTTTTCTTCAATGGCTATGTCTAAATTCTTCTTTGCTTCCATGTCTTTAGGATTTATTTTCAGCGCCAAAGTATGTTCTACAATAGCCTCATCGAACAGATTTTTCTGTCTGTATGCAAATCCCAGATTATCATGCGCTTTGGAATAATCGGGGTTAATTTTAATTGCTTCTTTAAATTCTTCGATTGCTTCATCAAACATCTTTTGTCTGCTATAGGCCACACCCAGATTGTTGTGTACTTCTGCAAAATCCGGTTTTATTAAAATGGCCATTTTAAACTGGAGGATTGCCTCATCAATCATGTCTTTATTTACATATTTTGCGCCCAGGTTATTAAACTGCATTGCTCGTTGGTATTGATCGGCTTTGCTGACGTCATGTTTCTTGTTTGGAGAAGCACAGCCGAGGAAGCCCAGGACAAGACCTATTCCTAACAGCGTTTTTTTCATGCAGTAATCTCCTTAATTTGTGTGTACGTTTTGCTAATTGATGACGCTTAAACCCTTGTATAAATGTATATTGAATCATTATCAAAGTCAATAAAAATCATTTAGGCAATGTCTATTGCCGGTTTATGAGAGCCGGTGTTGAAAGGAGATTTTTGCACGTAATTATACAACCAAATCAAAGAGGAGGCTCTCGCGTGGAAGAAACTTGCAACCCAATTCAGACATTTCCAGGAGTTCCTTTACTCGAATCACTTCCGCAAAGATCTTGTTTCCATCGTGATCGTATGATGGAGAAATGGTCAGGATGCTCACTTCTTCTTTTTTTTCAGGGAAGAGGACTAAAAGGCTGCCCACGACAATATGTTTTTTTTTGGTCTTTATCCGTAAACCGCTTTTTGAAATATCAACGACGGTGCCTATGGAGGCAGCTTTTTTGAGTTCATTCACCTTTTTAAATTTGCACGTAAAGATATGGTAAAATCGTTCTTGTCTCATCAAGTCGGAAAAAGTATCTGTAGCTTTGTTCTTTCCTTTCTGTGGCTTTACAGCGGGTTCTTCCTGGTTGCTGATCAGGGAATCAATACAACTCCTGGCCTCCTGAAGTTCATCCTGGGACAGATTTTCCAATACTTTTACTACCTTTTTTTTCAAAGACATATCGTAAAATTTAAAAATTTACCATTGAGTTTTTGATTACGGGCACCTTCTGGGTCTACCCATTATTATCAATCGAATGGAAAAAAACAACGGTTTTTTTCCCTTATGCATGCAATAACTTTAACACCTCTGTCTGCAAGGTGTTTGTCACGTGAATCGTGTATTCACGATCTGTCCGCGAATTGTCAAATGAAAGGGGCTTACCGAACGATATCCTGACGTATCTTTTCTCCGGATGGGATAACCATCCGCGTTTCGGCATAAATTGATTACTCCCGTAGATAGCCATGGGCACAACCCTCCTTCCGGATTTCAAGACAATCAATGAAATCCCCCTTTTAAAGGGTCCCAGCTTACCATCCTCGCTTCTCGTTCCTTCGGGAAATACCACCAGAGATTTCCTTGATGAGAGTTTTCTGATGGCGGTCAGAAGGGTTTCGTAAGCCTTTCTGTCATCAGTCCTCTGGATGGGAATATGTCCCGATGCCGTCATGTATGCGCCCAGGATGGGGACATGAAAGACAGTATCCTTTGAGATAAAGCTAATGTTTGTCGGGATAAAGGCCAGAGAGAGTTTAATGTCCATCATGCTCTGATGGTTTGAAATAAAGATTACGGGTTCATTTTCAGGGATGTTCTCGATGCCTTGAACGTTCACCTGCATCCCCAGGAGCTTAAATGCAATGCGACTAAAGACCCTTTCTATCGTATTAAATACATGTTCTTTCTTTTTTGTATCCATACTTAGGATTACCGCCATCAACGTGGAAAGCATCCAAAGTGAGACGAACAAAGTCCATGAATATACGGTGAAGAGTGTTTGATACAATTTGTGCATGAAGCTATTGTATCTTTAAATTTTTGTTTTTCAACAAGAAGATTACGTTTGAAGAAGTTTTATAAAAGTTTTTTCGTTGACTGTCTTTCTTTTTTTTGTTTGAATCGTCTTTCTGGATTAACCAATTTATCAAAGGAGGGGAATAATGGCTACTCATAAACTGAAGGTATATTGTACCCCGTTTTGCCCAAAGTGCAGTGAATTGCTCACTTATTTGAGCAAACGAAAGGCAGATTACGTCTCTTTTGACATTGATCAGAACGATAATGCAAGAAAAGAAGTCATTAAAATTGTCGGCAACGATGACATTGAAACACTCGACAAGCTGCCGATTGTCGTAGTTGGCGACAAGGTGCTTTATGGTTTTGACAAGAAGGAGATAGATAAGTATCTCAACTAAATTTGCCCTTACAACAGAGAACCGGGAAAAGCTGTATTTACAGGTCTACTACGAAAAGAATAAAATCACCATGACGGAACAAAGCAATTTAAAAGAATTTACTAAGGGAATCGTTCAATACAATCCGCTGTTTGTGATGGTATTGGGATTGTGTCCCAGCCTTGCAGTCACAACTTCAGTAAAAAATGGGGTTGCGATGGGCGGAGCGGCAACCTTTGTGCTGATCTGCTCTAATTTTATTATTTCCAGTGTGAGATCGTTTATTCCCCGTGAAATCCGTATTCCGTGTTTTATCGTAATCATTGCGGCGTTCGTTACCATGGTGGAATTGCTTATGAAGGCATATTTGCCGCCCGAATTGAATGCTTCACTGGGAATCTTCATTCCGCTCATCGTGGTTAATTGCATTATCATGTATCGGGCGGAATCATTTGCTTACAAGAATAAACCTTTGGTTTCCGTCCTGGATGGGGCAGGATTAGGATTGGGGTGGACACTTTCACTCTGTCTTGTTTCCATCATCCGCGAAGCGCTGGGGGCGGGCACGATCTTTGGTCTCAAAGTATCTGAATCGTATCAACCAGCTTCCGTAATGATTATGGCGCCGGGGGCGTTTATTGTATTAGGGCTCTTGTTGGGTTTCTTTAACTGGTGGAAACTCCGGAAAAGCGAAACGTCTATGAAGGCGCATATGAAACATGATTAAGGAACTCGCATTAATTATTATAAGTGTTGTTTTTGTCAATAACTTTGTCCTGTCAAAGTTTCTGGGGCTATGCCCGTTTTTGGGTGTTTCCCAAAAGACATCGTCTGCAATGGGCATGGGCGTGGCGGTAACTTTTGTCATGACCCTTTCTTCGGCAATCACCTGGATTGTGTATAATTTCATCCTGTTGCCTGGTGATGCAAATATCGTTGGAAAGGTCTTTCCATCTATACGGGAGTTGGGACTTATCGAGGTATTGAAAACCATCAGCTATATCTTAGTTATTGCAACGCTGGTACAACTGGTGGAAATGATGCTCAGGAAGATGGTGCCCACCCTGTACGAAAGTCTCGGGATTTATTTGCCTCTGATTACAACGAATTGTGCCGTACTGGGCGTGGCACTTTTGAACACGACCGATTCTCCGAGTCACCTGGGATTTCTCCATGCTACCGTGCAAGGTTTCGGAGCGGGAATCGGTTTCACGGTAGCCATGCTCCTGATGTCAGGCATCCGGGAGCGATTGGCTCTGGTTAATATCCCTCAACCCTTACGCGGTATTCCGATTGCCTTCATTTGCACGGGGCTCATGGCCCTGGCCTTTTTCGGATTTTCAGGAATGGTTCAGTAACCTATGCGACACGTTATCTCTCTCCTTGTAGAAAACAAGGTTGGCGTCCTTGCCCGCATTACTTGTCTCATCAGCGGAAGGGGATTCAATATCGACAGTCTCGCTGTTGGAGAGACGGACAATCCCGCACTCTCCCGGATGACCATTGTCGTCAGGGGTGACGATGCCATCCTGGAACAGGTCAGAAAACAATTGGGAAAGATTATTGACATAATCAAGGTAATCGACTTCACCAGCGAAGAGTTTGTCGAACGCGACCTCATGCTGCTGAAGGTCAACGTACCGGCGGGGAAAAGGGGAGAAATCATTGAAATTGTTGAAATTTTCCGTGGAAAGATCATTGATGTCAGCCAGAAAGACCTCGTTATTGAGCTTGCCGGTGCCGAAGAGAAGCTCGAAGCGATGATAAATTTGATGAGACCCTATGGTATCAAAGAGTTGGTAAGGACGGGAAGTATTGCTATTGGTCGTGGCACAAAGTAAAATTTTTTGAAAAGAAAAGGAACAAATGACATGCTGAAAATGTACTATGAAAAAGACACCGACGTCAGTATGCTGAAAGGGAAAAAGATTGCCGTAATCGGATACGGCAGCCAGGGACACGCCCAGGCTCAAAACCTCAGAGAATCAGGCATGGAGGTCGTCGTATCCACAAGGACCGGCACGCCAAATTATCAACTGGCGGTCAAGCATGGCTTTAAGCCACTCAACGTAGACGAGGCAGCGCAACAAGGTGATTTCATTCAGATACTCATGCCCGATGAAACGCAAAGGGCGGTTTACGAGTCACAAATAAAACCCCATTTGAAAGACGGAAAAACGCTGTGTTTTTCGCACGGATTCAACATCCACTTTGGTCAAATCGTGCCTCCGCACAACATCGATGTCATCATGATAGCGCCCAAGGGACCAGGTCACCTCGTCCGCAGTGAATTTGAAAAGGGAGGCGGTGTGCCGTGTCTCATGGCTATTCATCAGGATGCCACGGGAAAGGCAAAGGGGAAGGCTATGGCCTATGCTCATGGTATTGGCGGCACCCGGGCTGGCGTAATGGAAACCACCTTTGCTGAAGAAACAGAAACAGACCTCTTTGGTGAGCAGGCCGTACTCTGCGGCGGGGCAGCGGCACTTGTCAAGGCAGGATTTGAAACGCTGGTGGAAGCGGGATACCAGCCGGAACTCGCCTATTTTGAGTGCATGCACGAATTGAAACTGATCGTAGACCTTTTCTATCAGGGCGGGCTCAGTTATATGCGATATTCGATCAGTAATACCGCCGAATATGGAGACCTCACCCGCGGGCCACGCATCGTCACGGAAGAAACCAAGAAAGAGATGAAACGGATCTTATCCGAGATACAAAGCGGTCGGTTCGCCAGGGAATGGATATTGGAAAATCAGGCAGGGCGCCCCGTCTTCAATGCCCTGGAGAAAAAGGACAAAGGACATCTTATCGAAAAAGTTGGCAGAGAATTGCGGAAGATGATGAAATGGATTAATGCCAAAGAGGTGTAAAAAACCCATCGACAGGGTTCTTCGTCATCTTAATACCAAGGGAAAAGATAATTGAAAATACAGCAGGTAACCCTAAAGATAGGGAATTGAATCATGCAGCAATCCAAGAAAGCCCCGGCAAGAGCAGCACATCACATAGGACGTAATGATACTCTGGTGTCATCATCGATGCTTAAACATGCAGTCCAGGCAATCCTGCGCCGCACAAAGCTAGACCACACGTATGATATCCCTTATCTGGCTGGTTATAGCAACGATGGCAGGACAATTTACATTGACCGTCATCTACCCAAGTTTTGCAATACACGTGATCGGCGAGTCGGTGTCGACCAATTTCTTATCCTCCATGAAGCCGTGGAAAAAGCATTGCTCGACAAACTCGGCTTGCATTACCAGCACGCGCACCAGATCGCCCTCCGCGCAGAGGAGGCTGCGGTTCGTGCTGACGGCATATCATGGCGCGAATACGATCAATTCATGCGGCGTTACATTAAGGATGTCGGGCATGAAAAACTGCGAAGAATCCCGCTTGACCTGGACATCAAGCCGTACCGCGATGAACACGATACCCAACTGCTTAAGTCCATACAGAAGACGCTCAAACGAGAATTCGCCCTCAGGCACCGTCAGCAAATTGGCCTTCGAAACTAGATATCCCCCCTTAGAAAATGGGGATAAAGGGGGTTGTATCTTTGGATAGGAATCATTTACAATCTCTTCTGCTCCCTTTATTCAGAGGAAATTTCATGATTCATACCCGCTAATCGTTTGAATAAAATGAAAATCCCTTTACAATCAAGTTAGCTCATTGCGGAACCTGTGATTGGAATTTATGTCAATGTCCAAGTCCCGTCATTATCCTACTATTCATCTCCGCATTGCTATGTCTCGGGATATCGACTCCATTCTCGGGTTGGAAACCTCATGCTTCTCCCGCACTGAAGAGATGTTCAACCGCAGGCAGATACAAAGGCTGATCTCAAATCCCCGCGCAATTGTGGTAGTCGCTGAACGGATGAGAGTAGCAATGGGATGGGCCGCTGGTGTATTGCGGCATTACCACCAACACCAATCCGGCAGGCTCTATGCTATAGCCGTTCATCCCGATGCGCAGGGCAAGCGCATCGGGTATAAAATGATCGATTATATCCTCCGTGCACTTGCAGCACACGGGGCACAGCGAATATTCCTGGAAGTTCATGCCGAAAACCAGAAGGCTATTAATCTTTACCACAAGCTAGGCTTCATCGTGCAGGGACATCTGGCCGATTATTATGGCGCCGGCCACCACGGTATACGCATGATGTGTCCCATCACAACGATCCAACCTCACAAAAAATCAATCAACACAAAGGCGTGATAATTTGTTTGAAAATAGCCTATTACCCCTCCTTCCCCTTCGTTTCTTCCGTTTCCATCTTTTCCATGCGCAGTATCAACCAAATGGATGCGCCAACAGCAAACGGCAATAAGATGTACTGGATTATTATGAGTTTAGATCGGGGAGTTGGCAGAGGTTCTGGCAGAGGCTTACGCGTCGGTTGTGTGGATGCTGATGACGCTGTTGAGGTTGCCGAATTTGCTGCAACCGGTTGTGCCTGAACGGCAAAACCAGCGCAGGTAATTTTTAACAGCAAAAACAGAGAAATAATGAGGAATATCTTTTTCACAGTTCAATCTCATGAAAATCTCATTTCGCGAATAGTAATTTTTTATAGAGATCGTATTCTGCCTTCGCCTCTTTGGTTTTTCCTAATTTATTATAGGTATTACCCAGCAGAAAGTGGGCATGTGCATTCCCCGGATCTGATTCCAGCAATTTTTCGCATGCAGCCACGGCTTCATGGTACAATCCCTTCTTGGCATAGGTAACCGCGAGGTTATAACGGACTTCATGATTTCCGGGGTTTTTTGTTAAAGCCTTTTGAAAAACCTCGATAGCCTCATCATACTTTCCGGTATCAAGGTAAACAACGCCAAGATTGTAATATGCATCATCATAACCAGGATTGATTTTTATTGCCTGCTGATAAGCCGCAATCGACTTGTTAAAAAGCTTCTTTTCTTCATACAAGCATCCCAGGTTGTAATAAACCACAGCGTTTTGAGTATTTACTGCTGCATATTTTTCGAACATCACGAGTGCTTCGGGAGACATGCTTCTCTTGAGATAAATCGTTCCCAGGGTAAGAAGTGTCTCGGCATCATTTGGGGCCAGTTCAACAACCTTCTTATAAGCAACAATAGCCTCATTTGCCAGCCCGAGTTTTTGGTAAGCCATGCCCTTCTTTTTATAGGCATCGGCCATGGTGCTGTCTCTGTCCGTTGCCCTGTTAAAGGCCTCGACAGCCTCTTCTAACCTGCCCTGATCGAAGTACTCCAGACCTTTACGGTAAATGTCCTCTGCCGTGTCGGATTCAACCATTGGTTGTGTAGGTTGCGGAGTGGGACTTGTCTCGGCAACTTGCGGGGGTGTTGCTTGCTGAACCTCAACGGAAGACGTGCCCACCTCCACTTCTGTGTGCGGCGTTTCAACCGGGGTCGCAACGATCTCTTCGGTTACTTCAATTTTTTCAGATATCTCTTCTTCCTTTCCGCATCCGGAACAAATAGTAAATAAAAGAACGAGAAAGCCACTGCAAAACCATGTTAAAGAACGGAGACTATCAGCCCTACAATGATTTTTCATATTTTTTCCCGGTATCTACCAAAATTTTTGAGTTTTATTAGATAGACAGCATTGTAGTATTACTCAGGAAATTGTCAAGAAAAATCGTTATGCTTGAAAATTGTTATGCTTCAGGATTATGCAGTTTTATGGGGATGTGCCGGGAAAATAGCTCAAAATCTTTATCTGTTGTATAAACAAAGGAAGTGTTTCTGAGGGCAATCGAACATGTCAGAAAATCTGTGTTAGATCCCTGTACTCCCTTGGAACGACATATGTTAAACAACCTTGCAGCGTGAACATAATCATCGGCTATGCTCGGAAAATCAGGAAAGGCGTCAAGATGTTTTTTTCGTGTCTCAAATTGTGATGCATTACGAATGCCTGATAGTGACTCCTGGCGTATTGGGCCAATCATTTGAACCCGGTGATCCCGGATGAGACTCCGAAGTTCCTGTACGAGAAAATAACTACTTTTGCCGTCACGCCGTAAGGCCAGAGACCATACACTCGTGTATACAATGAGCTTCATGTTCTTTGTCTCTGTTTCTTGTAATCATATCGAGAATCGTAATCTATCGTCCCAAACACCGAAATGACCGTTTCTTGTTCCAGATGCTCTATATATTCCTTCAACGCCTCTGTGGCTGCTGCCTTTTTAGATTTATGCCTGCCGAGTTTAACTGCCTTTACAATAAGTTCATCGTCAATTTGTAAATTCGTTGCCATAACAATTTCCCCCTCAGAATTTTATCGCATAAGAATTCATTTTATTTAGGGTAACAATTTAGCTTTTTGAAAAATTCCAATAATGGCCGATGTTTGCCGCGCAGTGTAGGGGCGAAGCATTTGCTAAAATTGGCATACATGCATTCATACCCAAACTAGCAAATGCTTCGCCCCTACTTTTCCAAAAAACTAAATTGTTACTATTTAGGCTGGTTTCAGGGTGGCACGGACAAACTTCGTTTGTCCTTAAACCAACCTACCCGACTGCCGTCAATGGGCGTACTTCACGCGCTACCTGCTCGGACAAGAGATCTTCAGCAATATCCATATCATACCGGCTTTGCAAGTTTATCCAATAGCGAGGGTTTTGGCCAAAATAGCGCCCTAAACGCAAGGCAATCTCGGCAGTTATAGGACGTTTGCCATGTACCACATGATTGATACGCATAGCGGGGACGCCTAAATCCCGTGCAAGCCGGTATTGTGATATTTTTAATTCATCGAGCAATTCTTTCAGATATTCCCCAGGGTGCACTGGCGCAATATGCTGCTTAGCCATATTTAACTCCTTAATGGTAATCGACAATTTCTACCTGTTCTGCGTTACCGTTACGCCACTCAAAACAAATACGCCATTGTTCGTTAATTCGAATACTATACCGTCCCTTGCGTTCCCCCTTCAACGCCTCAAGCTGGTTCGATGGTGGCAAACGTAAATCTCTAAAAGGAAAAATTAATAGTTCAGACGGTAAACCCTAGCCTGCCTGAGGAAATTATGATAAAGAATCTTGCATGACAAGCTTATGTTTTCGTTCTCGTGATAAACAGAATTAACAGAGAGCAGCACAGCTGCAACCAATGTTACACCAATGGCGGGTACGATAGCGAACGTAGGTTGGGTTTCGCCGGAGCGAAACCCAACGTGTACCATATCTCGCCTGCCGACATTGGTTGGGTTTCGTGCCTCAACCCAACCGCCTGCTTTGCGCCCCCTGATCACTCAGGGTTTACCGTTATCGTTATGCTTTATTATTGATAATGTCAGCCAGTGTGACTCGTTGTGATTAGTGTGGATAAGATACCGGCTTATTTTCCTGTGTCAAGCAAAAAACGGGCACAAGTCTCGTCTCCCAAGACATCATCCATGCATGATTTTTCAGCTTGCTTGTTAACATCGCCGGATTTTATTGAACACCCCCTTATTTCATTCCTTCTTGTTTGGCTTAATCGCGTCTCCAATGAATATAATACCTGTCTCATAGTTACCGACTACATCTATACGTTCTTCAACCACTTTCATTAACACATCACGTACGATGTATGTGGCTGATTTGATAGCAAATTTTTCAGCATTTTCTGCACTCTCAAGATCGTCGCTTGCAGTTTTAAAATTTGAAGTTGCAGTTCCCAATGCTGCTTGCGCCATAGTATGTGCACCAACAGCAGTATCTCGTGTTCTTTTTGCCTCAGGTTCTTTTTCTGCGTCATTTTTAACCTTGTCATATTCATCTTGCGCAGTTGTTTTTTCGTTTTTCGCAATCGTTTCTTCTTTTTCCTTTGTCTCTTTGTCCTTTTGTGCTTCGCCTAATTTTTGACTTGGTTCGTTTGTAAGTTCCAAATCATGAATACCTGAAATTAGTCTGGAGTGAAACTGCTTAATTTCACGAAGTGCGCTAATGATCCTTTCTGCACGTGTTTTTTTATCTTTTGGCTTTTTATCTTTTTCCTCTTCATCAAGATTTTCAGGCAATTCCTTACTAGCAGACCTAAGATTAATTTCTGCTGCAGAAGTTAGTTTTGATTTTAGTTTTTCAATTACCTTTTTCGTATCTTCATCCTTTCCCCATACATCCACAATTTTAGTTTCTAAAGTCGATGATGTTTGCGTGCTGCTTGTTCCAAGTATGGTACGCAAATTATCATAATCAATGTTTGTTTTTTCCGTATATTGACCCTCATACTTATCGAATATATGCTCAAGCGTGGTACGATTTGCTTCCGACTTCTCACCTGTCACTTCAGGCGCTTTACTTTCTCCATCCTGTACGCCATACTGATCCTGTTGTGATTGCTGAACTTTCTCCTGATCAATCTTCGAATTGAGACGGTTTACCAAGTCAACATTCATCATTCCAGCCGCCCCTAAATTAAATAATGCAAGTTTTTTTGCCGATTGAATGATATCATCCGGGTCTGATGAATAACGCTTGACATACCAGTTACCGATGTCATCCTTCGCAACCACATAATTTGTTCTCCCTGCGCCAGCGACGCGTACGCTATTGATATTTTGCCAGTATTGTTTATCAATATCCGCAATAGCTAGCCCTCTTTGTGACTTGTTTCCTGTCAAATCCAATACATTATCTATAAAAGGCGTACTTCTCCAGGCGTGTTCTCCTAACATATTTTTCCATGCAAGTCCTGGATTAGATTGCAACGAGGTAGAAGGGTAACTGTTCCTCAGGTAAGCACTGGGCGGTCTGATATATACCATATTTGAACGATAGCTGTATGCTAACTGTAAAGCCTCGTCGATATCATTTGCTTGACGTGAATTCGCTCCATAGTTGCGTACTGCCTGAATATGTTGATGCCTTAGCAAGGCAACCATTTGATCAAAAACGTCTTTCGTATCCTTCGCACCATTATCATCAGCAACTTTAACAGCCATTGAGATGTTATACTCTTTTAAGATTTCAATTGCGTCAGCTGTTTGTTTTGTTTTACTTGTATCTGTTTTACCTTGACCACTCCCACTCGTTTCTTCCGTTCCGGGTGTTTCTACAGGTTCTTTTATAGTTGGCGTTTCTACCGAATTTACTTCACTTGCATCTGTTGTCCCTTGACCATTCCCACTCGTTTTTTTCTTTACGGGTTTTCCTACAGATGCTGTTTCAGTTGGCGTTTGTAGCGTTGTTGGTTTTTGCCCATCAATTATCAATATCAGTTGCCAAATTACAGCTTCACGCGTTGGGCGTTCTTCTGCAAGATTGAATTCCGCAAGAACTTTTCCCATGTTGTCTTTAATAATTGGTTCTGCATTCTTGCTTTTTTCTTGCAATTTATCTTCTTTTTCGTAATCGCTTGCAAACTTGGAAATATTTGTAGCATATTTGAGTTTGTTATCTTCATCAAAGACTGCCTTCTGCTTTTCCGCAAAAGCTTGCTCGATAACTTTTGGAATGACCTTCAGTATTTCTTCAAATTTTTTATTATCTGTGGTATCAAATTTACTTTGCAATTTTTCCAAAATGCTCTTGGTTGTAATCAATTTTTCTGAGCGAGGTCTATTATTTTGTGGATTTTTAATTTCTTTGAACAAAGTTTCCTCTATTATTTTTTTCACAACGCTACTTTCTGTTGCATTGTCATTGAATTCTTTACCCAATTCTTTAAGCGCTTCACAAAATTCCGATTCACCAAAGATTTCTTCACTAGTTTTATACTGCTCTTTCTCTGCAACTGCTCTATAATATGCATCTTTTTTCTTTTTGACGTATGCAGTAACGCTTCCACAAAAGTGCGAGTGTTCATTCTCGAAATTATCGTAATGCTTACCGATCTCTGAAAATTCGGTATCTCCATAAACACCTTTTAAAAGAGAAATTTCTTTATCAATCTTTTCTTTGTATTCCTTCTTCTTTTCTACTGACTTTTTTTGCCTTTCCTTTAACTCCTTGATAATACCATCCAAAACTTCTTTGGGTTCTTGCGTGGTTGCCATCTTCATTGCCCATAACTCATTGTTCTTTGCACTTTCTTTTTCTATTTTATCTTTATATGATTTTTGATATTGCAGCTCATTTAATTGGGATATTATAGAGTTGCCGATAGCTTGTAAGACAGTTACATATGAATTTACTTTTAAACTATCTTTTATAAAGTTTATATTTTCCATAGCAGTTCTATACTTCACAAGCATTAAAACATTTTCTGCGAAGCTAAGTAATTCATCTCGCAGCTTAGTTGCGTCAGCCCCAATTTCTCCGGTTTCTAAATATTTTATAAACTCAGAATTATTTTTCTTTTTTTTAATCGTTTCTTTTTCAAAAAATTCTAAAACATCGTTAACATTTGATGCCAGCTTGGATGTAAAAATATCATAACTGGTATCAAACACTGTCTCTGTACCGTATAATGTGTAAGTAATTACCGTAGTAGTACCTTGCATGGTGCGAGAAATATACTGCATTGGAGCACTCTTAACAAGATGACCGTTTTTATCCGTTGTATAACCTATACCACTTACCGTAGCGGAACCCACAATATTGACATTAATCCAGCCTTTTAGATTCGTTATTAATTCTTTTCGTTTTTCATATTCATTATCTTGAAGTATTTCTTTATTCTTTTCTAGGCTTTCCAATTCAAGGTTATTGCGGAGCTGAACCAATAAATCTTTTGTCCCAGCTACCATAGCAACCAGTTGTTTCCCCTGCATATCTTCACTATTGTTTAAGGGACCCTTGTACACATCTACATCAATCTTTAAAACTGCACATCCAACTATTGAGATAATGAAGAGAAATAGGAAATAAGGTAGCTTTGGTCTAATTTTCATAGTTTCACCTCACTCTGTTCGGGAAGATCAGTCTTGATATCGTTTTTTAAATCGGAAAGACGTTCACGCTCATTTTTAATCTTTGCAAGCGCCTCGAAGAGCGATTGACTCAGTTTTGTATTCCCCTGTTCCGCCATTACCTCTGAAACAACACCAATGGATTCATCTATCGCCTTAAAGAAATTCTCCGGGCTTGAACCCATAACAATCGCCAGACGGTGGTCTTTTGGCGCCTCACGGAATCCTTCAGGTCCGAACATGACCAGTCTGCGTCCTGTCTTGAGTGATGAAAGCATAGACTCATCTCCCTTGGTAATTTTAATACCTTCTCCGTTTTTCTCAAACTCAATACCTGTGCCGAGAGAATCGATCAGGTCGGCACGCACCCAACCAGAGGCAAATCTCATGAAACTTATAAAGCTTGCCTGTCCGTGAACCCTCACACGATATACTGAAGGAGGCAACTGCTCCTGTGGGTCAAACACCCCAAGATAGTAAATCTGTTCAATCTCGTGCGTTGGAGAACGTGCCCCAACTGCCGTGGTAGCTACTGTTCCAATCGTCACATTTTCCACGGGCGTAAGCCCGGAACAGCCCATCTGAGTCAGGGCTGTGCCACAAAGTAAAATCATACTTCCAGCTAATATCAATCGTTTGTCATGCCACATAACGATACTCTCCTTTTCTTGATTGCTTCCTGTTCTTCCACCCCTATGGGATTATTTCTTGTTGATATCTTCTTGTCCAGAGGCTTACACCCCCGGCTATATTATTTCTGCCCTTTGGGCATTTTTATATGTTTTTCCTCTCCCGTATACTGATAATTTCTGAATTTTTATGGCGTAGGAGAACGAAATTTCTCAAAAAACAACTTTTTCCAGAAAACAAAAAAGCCTTACTGCAAAAATGTTCATTTAAAACATCTTCGGCAGTAAGGCTGTCTCTATTCCTGCAAATCCGGCTTTTTTAAACCTTTTCCGTGCAGGCTTAAAGATCCACTACTTTGCGTCCCCGGATCGCTCCGGGTTTGCCCTTGTCGTCTGTCTTTGTTTTTCAATGCTCAGCAAAATACGTTCATAGTGGCTGAGTGGCTGAGTGGCTGAGTGGCTGAGTGGCTGAGTGGCTGAGTAATATAACAGAACAAAATTCCCTGTCAAGAGAAAAAATGCAAATATTTTCGTGATTGTTTATTGATATTTATCGTATTACCTTGTAAAATCTTTCCGTCATAGGGAGGTTTTTTACAACCCCCTTGCCCCCTTTCTTTAGGGGGATCTCCTCAAGTCCCCCCCTTTGCTAATGGGATTTTTGAAGTCCCCCTTAGCAAAGGGGGACTTCGTCGTGAGCTCAGTCGAACGATTCAGGGGGGTTGTCTGGTATGCCATGCTATAAACTTTGAAATTCCTTGACATCAAGGAAATGGCAATTCATGAATTACCACTACCTGCTGTCCCAAAAACATTTTTAACTATTGGCGCTTTTCAAAAAATGAAACGGTTGCCATTTTTTATTAAACTCAAGATACTCATAAAACGTGAATTGTAACTATTCAGCAAAACTGACAGAGGATATTTTCTCAGAATAGGTAAGACTCCATAACGCAGCTGCGCCGCAACCAAATCCCCCGTACTAGGGGGCGAAGGGGGTTGTTAAAAAAACTTGCAAAAAAAGAAAGATTTTATACGGTAATACTATAGGGCCAATGTGCAGACGGGAAAATCCCGAAGGGATGACATGATTATAGAAAAAAACACACACCACAATATTCAACCCCACAGGGGTGAAATATTGCGAAAAGAATGATGCCATGTCACCCCTACGGGGTTAACCATAATTGCATAACAATACGCTATAATAATAACATCCCTTCGGGATTCCAATAATCGATATTTTGTTCACTCGGAGTGATTGCGGGCAAAAGCACGCTGAATAGTTACCATGAGTTTTAAGTTGGTAACCCCGTTAGATCATGGCGACTCTGTAACAAGTTTAAAAATCACAAATTGTGAGCCGCTTGAGTTTATTTGCACCCTTAATGGTGAATTGAGATACCTATGGCAAATGAGAAAAAACACCTTATCATCATTGGCGGCGTAGCGGCGGGGATGAAGGCGGCAGCCAAGGCGCGCCGTGAATTTCCCGCGATGAAGATTACCGTCGTGACTGATGAACCATACATTTCCTATGCAGGTTGCGGCATGCCTTATTTTATTGGAGATATCATCAAGGATTCAAAAAAGCTCATCCTCCGCGAACCTCTCTATTTTAAAAACATGCATAATATTACCGTCCTTACCCGACACCAGGCAACGGCCATTCATACCAGGACCAAACAGGTTCAAGTCAAGGATCTTGAGAAAAACAGCGACCTCACCCTGGGTTACGACAAGCTTATCATCGCCACGGGGGCACAACCTATCGTTCCTCCCCTGCCGGGGGTTTCGTTGGGTAATATCTTCACCTTGAGAACGGTTAACGATGCGTTAAAGATAAAGGCATGTGTGGATAGCGGAAGGGTCAAAAACGCCGTGATTGTGGGCGGCGGCCTTATTGGTATGGAAATGGCGGAAAATCTGACCCTGCGAGGCATTAAGGTGTCTGTTATTGAACTCCTCGATCAGATCCTGCCGCCACTGGATAAGGATATGGCGCTGCTCGTCCAGAAACACGTGATGGAAAAGGGCGTCGCGGTCATCACATCGGATGGCGTTAAATCCTTTGAAGGAAATAGCCATGGCGCTGTGACAACGGTAATTACCGGCAGACAACAACTACCGGCAGATATGGTCATCCTCTCTATTGGTATCAGACCCAATACCAAACTGGCACTGGATGCGGGCATTGAAATCTGCGCTTCCCGGGCAATAAAGGTAAATGATCGGATGGAGACAAATGTCCCAGACGTATATGCCGTTGGCGATTGTGCCGAGAGCGTCCATCTGGTAACGGGGAAACCCGCATGGATACCCCTTGGGTCTACGGCAGCCAAGATGGGTCGTGTTGCCGCCATAAATGTCACGGGTGGCAATGATACTTTTCAGGGTGTTCTGGGCACCCTAATCGTAAAGGTATTTGAATTGAATGTGGGAAAGGTGGGTCTTTCCGAACGGGAGGCTATGAAAGAAGGTTTTGAGGTTGAATCTGCTATTGTTCCAGCGGGAGACAAGTCCCATTACTACACTGAGACAAAGGACATTCTTATCAAACTCATTGCCGATAAGACTACGAAAAAGCTCCTGGGTGCAGAGATCGTTGGGGAGGGTGTAGTTGACAAACGCATCGATATTATTGCAACGGCCCTGACCTTTGGCGCAACGGTTGACCAAATCTCCAAACTCGACTTGGCCTACGCCCCACCCTATGCCATGTCTATGGACGCAATTATTGTGGCCGCAAACGTCTTAGGGAACAAACTATCGGGAAAGACGGTGGGCATCCTTCCCTCTAAGGTTGCAGAAAGACATGACAGAGGCGAGGATTTTGTATTGCTCGATGTCAGGACGGACATGGAGTACAAGGGCGGTCATATCAAGGGAAGCAAACATATTCCCCTGGATAAACTGGCTTCACGGACCCATGAACTCGATAATTCCAAAGAGATCATTACATACTGTCGCGCGGGACTGCGTGCCGCCAACGCCTATCGCATCCTGAAAAATGCAGGTTTCAGCAAGGTAAAGTACATGGATGGCAGCATCCTGGCATGGACATACGGATTGGAGAAATAACGATGGATAAAGAGAAGTTATTTAAAGCTTATGCTGAAATTTATGCAACCAGTTTTGGTTTCATGTCATGCATAGAGAAGTGTGACGGCAGGTGCGAACAGAAGCCGTTGTCCGTGCTCTTGCCGTATGAAGATGAATTTATCTTCACGCGAAGCGGCAAACATATCTGCAACGAAAGGCTCACCTTGCCGGGCGGCACCCTTGAAATCATTGGCAACACGTGTAACTTTACCGATGGCGTACAATGCTTTATCCACGCGCATCGCCCCATTGCCTGCCGCCTGTATCCCTTTTATCCGAATCTGACGGATAACGGTGAATTAGAACTGCTCATTGACGAATACTGCCCGCTTACGGAATCCCTGATGAAGGACAAGAGCTATGTATCAAATATCGTATCGTCATTAAACAAGCTTATTCCGTTAATCGACAAGGATTACTGGGGCATGCTGAACGAGATACCATCACACCTCTGGGATGACACCTGTACGGTGAGGCGGGTGTGTGTATTGGCAAAGGATTTGTAACGAATCATTTCCGTCAATAATTTCCAAACCAGAGCGAGCTGAAATTCGCGTCAGTGCTACAACTTTAAAATTTACAATTTAGTTTTTTGAAAAAGGTAGCGCCGATCCCTTGTGGTCGGCTTGTGCGGGGGATAAACCACCCGCGCTACAGATTCTTTTGCGTAGCTTATCTGTAAACGTAAGAGCTAAATTGTTTGTGAAATTTCTAAAATCATTAGGGAAAAGATGATTGATAGCAAAGAACACCAGCAACCATGGTAAAGATATTTTTCGATCCGGCATCGAGAAGTTGGTTATAAACATCCTTTGGACTATCCTCCGGCAACCTGATGCCGCAGAGATCGGCCTCAAATCCTTCCCTGATTTGCCCTACATGAGATTCCAGACCAAGGGCCTTTGCCCCGTTTACCGTAGCCATAGAGAGTAAGGTCTCCGGTAAAATGGCAGCGTGAAGAAAGAGGAACTTCATCTCATCCAGGATACTTAAGGATTCGTTACTGGCAAGACTATCAGTACCCAATCCAACATTAATCCCGATGTCTAACAGCTTCTGTATGGGGTGATTTGTGTGACCAAAGAAACGGTGGCTTCTGGGGCAGAATGCAACGCTTGCCCCCGATGATTTGATCAGTGAAATTTCCTCATCGGTAATATAATTGCAATGGATGAGGATGGGACGATTTTCTAAAATTCCCGTCCCTTTCAGATAGTGTATGGAAGTGAGTCCCGGCGGTTGCCAGTCAGGGGGCATTGCCCGTAACTGCCGCAAAAAGGTGGGAAAATTCCCGGTGCCTTTTGTCAGAAATTCAATCTCGTCCTGTGTCTCTGCACTATGGGTACAAAGAGGCAGACCTGTTTGAAAGGCAAGTTGAGACACCGCCTGATATAACTCCTTCGAAACAGAATACGGCGCATGGGGAGAGAGTCCTATGTGAAATAAGCCATCTGATTCATATGCAGACAAGTCAGATTGCATTTTCATAACAACGTCCTTTGCATGGTCAGGGTTCAGGTCAATGACCTCTTTATAAACGACCTTGCGCAAAGGGCTCTTTTTCAGCACAGAAAAAGAATATTCGGTATTGGCAATATCTGCAACCGTTGTCGTGCCTGCCTCAAGGCTGCACCGAATCCCCTTATTAATCGATGCGGTATAGTCAGCCTCTTTCCAGCGTATCCTTGCACCCAGCAACTGAAAGACCCAGTGGGTAAAATTATTCGTAGGTGCAATGCGGTTGTGCAGGTTGGTCAGATCAAGGTGGGTATGGATATTGATAAACCCGGGAAGGATTACGGCATTTCCTAAATCAACAATGGTATTGTTATCAGACAATGTCTTGACCTCATCAAAGGTGCCAACACGATGTATCTTTGTGCCACTGATGACAACCGCCCCGTTTTCAATACATTTCTCAGGGGCTGGAATGAGATACTTTGCCTTTACAATCACCATAAAACACTTTTCTCTGGGTAATCTGCGGTCTCAAACATGCTTACTCCTAACCAGAACGAGTCGGAAAAGACAAAATCCGAAGCACGAAATCCGTGAGTTAACCCTGTCAGGGTTAATCATTTTTGCTAAAAATATCAAAATTATCTTTGGAAGATACTATCATGCCAACCTGTGCTCATGTTTCCAGTCCATTTCCTGGTTACTTATCATTATCTTATTTCCATTGGGAGCGGGACTGAGATATCCGGTTGCACAGGTGACATTGGAATATTTTCTGGAAAGACCTGTAAGACTGCATTATTCACTAATCCATGAAGGTTGATCGCTTATGCCTGACTGATTCCAGGACTTTAACAGAAAGCTCACCTGCTGCTATGGAGTGCAATGAAATAACGGTTAGATGGAGCGATTTGTTATGTCTTGGTTAATTTATCGTATGGTTCTGGAACAACATCTGATACTTTTTTTAATAGAGCTTCAAAATCTTTTTTCTTCCCCAGTTTCGCCTCTTTTTTTAAATAATCTACGGTCATAATGGCAGAGATCTTTTCAGCGGCTGCACTGCTTATGAATTGGTTAATAGAAACCTTTTCTTCTTTGGCAATTTTCTTTATTTTATTATGTAACGATTCCGGTAATCTCACACTCAAAGTACTCATAGTGAACCTCCTTCTTCTTTTATGGTCTGTTTCTTACTTCTACGCATACGGTATTTACCAGCCAAGGCATAAACGTCTCATCGTCCGGCTTTCGCTTATACCACTTCGACACGATTCCAATATTCAGGAACGCTTGGCAATAAGCCAGTGCCCTATCTCTGTCTGAATCAGAGCCATAATTTATGTATATACCAACAACAGCACCTAGGGCGCCAAACGTTCCAATTTCCTGCTCCAACGGGATGTCAGCTTCACGAAAAATACCTTCTAATACTTTAGCGAACTTTCCGGCACGCTCCGCTTCGGCCAGCGTATAGGAAATTTCAACCTTTCCTTTGGGTGCATTTTTTAAGTCTGTAATTAGCCGCACTCTCTGCGAATCGGATAAAATCCAATCTGCTTGTTTTTCCTTTAGCTTTTCAAGCTCAAGCCGAGCGGCCGATGCCTGCATCTCTAGCAGCGCTGCCTTTTCGCTTGCCTTTGCAGCGTCGGCGTTTGCTTGGGCTGTCAGGGCCTCATTAGCAGCAGTTCGTTCATTTGAATACTGGTCTCGAACTCCACCACTCCAAATAGCTCCAATCGTGCCCAATAGAGTCATCACAGCCCCAATGGCTAGAATAACCCCGGAAATGCTATAAATCAAATTGGCCGAATTGCTCGATATCATGAACTTATTTTTTATTTTTGGTACCTCTTTAGTGTTCGCGCTCGGTCTCGTGTCTGTATTTCTTGCGATCATAAACTGCATTACAGTTTTTCGGCAGGGAAAATCTTTTTTTCTGCCTAACATTAAGTATTTTATCCGTAATTGAGCTTGCCAAGAGGTAATGATAAGCGTCTTTCTTTTTTCGCAGACGCAGATAAAATCAGTACGACATTATTATTCGGCTCAACTACGGATAAAATACCGTTGAACGAAGCCGCGGTCCCCCAACCCTATGGGGATTCAATCATACGGCTTCCATGGAAAATAATGTTTTTGTTACTTCTGTAGTTGCTATGTGTCAATAATACTTTCGGAAACATCATGTTTTTCCGGAGATATTTTGAAAATTCAGGTATTCTTTAAAGATATTTTCTCAAAAAGGGTATACTTCTCCCTTAGGTACTATGTACCGTAAAAATACCCTTTTCTCGGGGATAAATCAAGACAGAAGTTACCCCTTTCCCAAGAGGTGAACGCATGAGGGGGAGTAATGTTTCCCTCCTCACCATCCTGCCTTTTCCACAACAAGGGCATATCCGTGGGTCAATCCCGGTAAGCCTGGTACATAATTCTTCCTATATCAAAGAACAAACTATCGAATCTCTACTCTCTGAAATGTTACCGCGAAGCGGTTTCGTTCAACATGAATTAGCCGTACTAATAGCGATCTTATTATACGGCTATTAGTACCTAATAATACGTTTACAGGTGACGTATTATACGGCCATTTGGGCATATAATAAAGCTTACGAATATTTTGCTGGTAATATCCTCTAAACTAACAAGACATTTCAATGTCTTTTTTCTAAAGCAAAAATTGACTATATAGTTTAAAAATGTTTGCTATTCTTAGGATTGGTTTTTAGAATGAGCCGTGAGTTTTGAACTTAATGCCTTTGCCGGGTGTTATGTTTTTGCTGGTTCAATCGTCACAGATTGAACCGGTTATGCAGGGGAGTTGTTATACTATGAGGAATATGTCTCCGCAGGAGTTGGTGTCACTGATATTGAAATACCTGGATACAGAACGGTTAATCAAGGAAAATCCTTCAGTTACCCGTGAAATGATCGATGCGTTTCTTCAGGAAATTGTAAAAATAAAAAAAGGGGAAGAAGGCGTCAACCCTTGTTTAACACATACTGACGTTCAATCGCGGGGACGGAAAAGTTTGAGCAAACTTATCATTCACACCGATGGGGCGTCAAGGGGGAATCCGGGCAAAGCGGGTATTGGCGTAGCCATCTTCAATGAGGAATATCAACTTGTTGAGGATGTATGCAGGTTTATTGGAGAGGCTACCAATAACGTTGCTGAATATCAGGCTATGATACTTGCAGCACAGAAGGCCGCTACCTATAACGTCAAAGAGGTAATTTTCAGAACGGATAGTGAACTCCTGGTGAGGCAGCTTAACGGTGCATACCGAGTAAAGAGCGCGAATATCGTGCCCCTTTATAATGAACTCACAAAACTGCTGGCCAAAATACCCTCGTGGAAGATACAACATGTCCGCAGAGAGGAAAACGTCATTGCTGATACTTTGGCAAATCGGGGCATCGATTCATCGATGTAGCTTAGCGGTAAATAAATAATTGACTCATACTTACCGGTATGATATAGTTTTAACTTTAGTTTAAAAGACCACGGTTCATTGTATCCCAATATGGTGTCTCAGAATATTATACATGGTGATAGTTTATTACAGGCGGTTGATTTATTCAAAGAATACACGAATGGTGTGCGTACCGTGCCCGTTTTACGAGGGATTAACTTAGCCATTGCAAAAGGTGAGATTGTAGTAATCGTGGGTGCCTCTGGTGCCGGCAAAAGCACCTTATTGCATATCCTGGGAATTTTAGATACTCCAACCTCTGGTTCGGTGTTGTATAATGGAGTGAATCTGACTCGGTTAAGCGAAAAGAAACAGGCAGCTATGCGGAACCGTTTTTTCGGTTTTGTTTTCCAGTTCTACCATCTTCTGCCTGATTTTACTGCCTTAGAGAATGTTTTATTGCCGTGCTTCATCGGAAACAGGTTTTTTAGGCGGGAGACGGTAACGAAGGGTTATACCGAACGGGCAATTTCCTTGCTGGAACGGGTCGGTCTGGGGGATCGGTTAACGCATAAACCTTCACAACTTTCTGGTGGAGAAAGACAGCGAGTCGCCATCATACGGGCACTGATTAATAGTCCGGAATTGTTGTTATGCGATGAGCCTACGGGTAACCTGGATACAAAGACAGGCCATGAAATTCGCGAATTGATCTGGGATTTGAACAAAGGAATGAATCAAACCGTAGTGATTGTTACCCACGACGAAGAAATGGCCAAACACGCCGGACGAGTTGTGAGAATTGCAGACGGAAGCATTGTGGAATAAAGGGAACAGAAAGGAGTAAAAATTATAGAGATGGGCTTGAAGATTTATCTTAATGGCCAAATACTTCCTCAGGAAGACGCCAAAATATCAGTTTTTGATCATGGGTTACTTTACGGAGACGGAGTATTTGAGGGAATCCGCGCCTATAACGGAAAAATATTTACGCTGCAGCAACACCTGGACAGGCTTTACGATTCTGCAAAGGCAATTGCTCTTACGATACCGATAACAAAGGATGAAATGGCAGAAGCGATAAAAAAAACCATGGCTGCTAATAATCTGACTGATTCCTATATCCGTCTCGTTGTTACCCGCGGTGTTGGGAAACTCGGATTAGACCCTAACAAATGTGCAACACCACAGATTATCATTATCACGGATACGATTGAGTTATATTCAAAAGCACTGTACGAAAAAGGACTCGATATTGTTACGGTTACAACGATCAGGAATCATTTTTCTGCCCTTGATCCAAAAATCAAATCTCTCAATTATCTCAATAATATTTTAGCAAAACTGGAGTCTATTGAAGCCGGCGCCGGAGAAGCGTTGATGCTGAATAAGGATGGTTATGTAGCGGAATGCGCAGGGGACAATATTTTCATTTTAAAAGACAACGTCCTCTTAACACCCCCGGCGAGTGCTGGTATATTGATTGGTATTACAAGGAATGTTGTCATGGAATTAGCTGCAAAGAAGGGGATTCAGGTTAAAGAATATCTGATGACCCGCTATGATGTATATATTGCCGATGAGTGCTTTTTAACGGGAACGGCTGCAGAAATTATTCCCGTCGTGAAAATCGATGGCCGGGTAATTGGAAACGGTAAGCCCGGGAAGGTCACTCTTGAATTATTGAAATGGTATCGAGATCTGACACGAAATGGGTTTTAGTTAGCAGATCGAGTCTTTGAAGCCGGGAATGAACAAAAAACCATAAAAAATATTCCAACGCAGATCAGGCTGTCGGCAATGTTAAACGTAGGCCAGTGGTATTTATTTCCGATATGTAAATCGATAAAATCCCTCACATAGCCGTACCATATCCTGTCCCACAGGTTTCCCATTGCCCCAGACAGAACAAGGCCTAAAGCAAGGTTCGACATAAACAGCGTCTTATCAGACTTAACGTAAAGATAGGCAATTATAGCAATCGCTATAATTGAAATAACGATAAAGGCGTTGGTTTTGCCTGGAAACATCCCAAAAACAACGCCTTCATTTTTGCTTTGTACAATATCAATCAATCCGGGAATTAACGATATTTTGTCAAATTCTTTTAATTTCGAGAATACTATCCATTTTGATACGATGTCAAGAATAACACCACCCAGAGCAGCGATAACAAAGGTAGCTAATGCCTTCATAAAAATTATTTTAAAATGCTGTCTGTCTCCTCTTCTCTTTGACAGTCGATACAGAGCTTTGCATATGGTACGGCCTTTAAGCGTTCCTTATTTATTTTTTTTTCGCACAATTCACAAACACCAAACGTGCCTTCCTCAATTTTTTCTAATGCCGTATCAATATTACGGACGCTTTCTTCTCCGTTTTGGATGAGCTCAATCATAAGATCTCTTTCGTAATTATCCGTGCCTACGTCTGCCATATGGATCGGAACATTGGACAAATCTCCCGATGCATCTTGCCTGGATCTTTTTAATGCCTCCCCTTGCATAGAATCTACTTTTCCCACGAGTTTTTCCCTTAAAGAGAGAAGGAGTTTTTTAAACTGAGCAAATTCTTCTTTCATTTTGTTCTCCGTGAATTAAATCAGAAATAACGCTCGAGCCGTACATGCTACATCTTATTATGTCACGAGTGGTGTAGAAGGCAAATATTTTATGGAAGGCGTATTTACTATTATCCAAAAAGTGTACTATTCACTAGGTCATGTTAAACGAACAATACATAAAAAATAATTATAACATATACTACAAAACGAGTCAATAGAATTTGAGCCTGAAGTGGGTGAAGAGCTGGAAAATAATCAATGAAACTATCTGTCTTTTTTATTTTGGCAAATGTTTTTTACAAATAGTGGCTCTTGTCAATAACGGACGATAATAGAAATTATGCCGGAGCCACTTTATTTTGTTCCAGCAAGCCTTTCTGCTTCAAAGCAAATTTTGTAAAATAAAAAACGGCTAGTGTTCTGCTCCTGAACACTAGCCGTTCGTATTGTTTTAAATCGCGTACTTAAGGATATGATTTTATTGCTCTTTTTTTCTTTCCCTGGTCTTTTCCGGGACTATATCATCTATCTGCCAATTGCGCTCAAAGGCTGTGCAAGACTTATAAGCCACGTCACGCATAAGGATGTTGCAAAAAACGATTTTACCATCCAAAACAATCGCGTAATTGCATCCAAAACAAATGCTCTTTTTCGTCTTTTTATTTTTCATCTACCGGTACTCCTTCAGGGTTAGTAGAAAATAGAAATTAGAACAATAAAAATTTTAACGAATAAATACAGAGTAAGTCAATGTAAAAAATGACACGTGAGCAACCGATGCGCCCCTTTGGTTGGAAATATAGAATGATTTAAATTGCTTATATAAATTTTCTGTATTTGATCGAAATTGCTTGCAAAATTTATTAGTAAAGGTAATATATCCTTAAATATCCATAAGTCTAGTGTGTTAATTTGAATACCCACAATAGGTAAAAAGTCACCTTCCATCTTTTTTCTGGAGGAAGAAGATCGTGATGATCAGAAAATTTCAGAAATTTCGCCGTGTTAAAGTTGTAGTTTTTTCAGTGGTATTACTCATGTTTCTTATAGGTAAAACAGGTCTCGGTGAAGAAAATTCATATAAGTATTTAAAACAGAAGGAAAGGTTTAAAAGGAGTTCGTTTTCTCAATTTCGAACCGGTCTCCGTCACACGATAGACGGATTAGAACAAAAATCAGACAATCTTGAGGCCATGAACCAAAATCTTGAGGGAAGGGTTAATATGCTTGCCTCAGAGAAAGATAAACTAAGCAAGGCTCATGCACAAATGAGAGTAAAACAATCTGCTTTAGAAAATGAGCAGGCCAAGCTAAAGAAAAAGACGGTATCTTTGGAGGTAGCCTATAAAAAGTTATCCAACAAAATCTCTGTGGCGAATGCTCCCAAAAAAACAAAATCGGTTGCTCAAAAAAAATCGGCTATAAAAACGACCAAAAAAAAGGCGAGTACCAAGAAACAGGTTACAGTTACAACAGCGAAAGGCAAGAAAGATTTTCGTCGCGAAAAGCCTGAAGCTACGGTTTCTTTGCCCTCTTATCCACCCGGAGCAGATGAAGTGAAAAAACCTGAAGAAGTAAAAAGTGTAAGTAGCGATGAATTGGACATTAAAAAGATCAACGAGCGGGGAATTGAATATGGTAAAAAGGGGATGTATGACGCAGCGATAAAGGAGTTCCAGAAAGTCGCAGCCGCCGAACCGAATATGGCAAACATTCACTACAACTTGGGTCTTGCTTACAAAAAGAAAGGGATGCAATCTGACGCTGATAGAGAATTTGCTGAATACGAACGGTTGAAAGGGCAAAACAATTAGCAAATGCCACGCAGCCTTAATTTGTTAACCAAAGGAACACAAATAGATAATCTCGTAAATTGTGAGCATTTCCTTTATGTGCTGCGTAAAAGCTTTTTTGTAGGGTTTTTGACAACCCCATTCCTAAAGAGGAATTGATTACGACTTGCTGCGTTATGGACCGCAGCATTATCTACCGTTGCATGAGTATTTCTATCTGTCGCACATTATCGTCCAGAACGGTCTCATCCGGCAACTTTTCCACTTCAGCCTTGATAATATAAGTTCCTTCTTTTAATCCTTCGGTATTCCAGCTATAGGTAATCTTCTGTGAAGACAGCCCTTCGAGCGTTTCCGCTTCTCTGCCGATTTGCTGTTTTGTTGTTGGGCACGTTACGGTCAGGATGGTTGTTGCCTTTGTTGCCCTCTCATTACCAACAACGACTTCAATATAGACCTTTCTTCCAATAGAAGCCCGTAGCGGCGCATCAAGCGACACAATGGTTATTCCGGTCATTACGGTTTCTGCCTTTTTCTTTTCGCTGGATGGGCTACCATAGGATGTTCCAATGGAGAGCAGTACCAAAATGAAAAGAATGAAAAGTCCTTTCCAACCCTTTTTAAAACGGTTCACTTTCATAAAAAATCCTCCCCAAACTGTTTTGTATGATGACTTGAGTTCACGGGACACACGACAATCGTGCTTACAATACATCCATGAACTGATTGTTTTCCATTACGATCTCGCTATGCTTTATCGTCATTACCACATGATTCCTGCCAAAATAATAAGGTAGTTGATTATACTCCACGAGACCAGGAATTATCATATCTGCCTGTTTTCCCGTTTCTATACTACCAACCTGTTTTGCCATGCCAAGGGCGTGCGCCCCGTTTATGGTTGCAGCACAAATTGCCTGAGCAGGTGTCATGCCCACCTCAAGGCACGCCAGGGTGATGATCATCTCCTGCTTCCACAGAGACGTGTGCCGGGATTAAAATCAGTTGCTAATGCAACGGGTAATCCATACTCTATCATTCTTTGTACCGACGCATAGGTATCCCTCATTAAAAAAAATAGTACGCCTGGTAAGAGAACACAAAGAATGTTACTCTCTTTTAGCTTTACTATATCACGTTGTTTGATATTGTCAAGATGGTCTGCTGATAGCGCTTTTAAACGAATGGCCAAAGCAACGCCACCGATATCCTGAAATTCATTGATGTACAGTTTTAACTTGAATCCAAGGACCAATGTTCTGGATGAATATCTGTGGTAATCGGTTCATGGTTTTCTCTCATCGGGTATCACAGTATTGAAATATTTCCTGTATTCTTTGGGAGTATTCAGGTTTGCGAGGGACTGTGTGGAACCGTCGAGTCCTTTCAATTCCTGCTCATGAACTACCTTTACCTTTACTTCTGCAAAAAAATCGATGATTCGCAATTTCTCTTCGTTAAGGCAGCGACGGATCGGCTGAATGCAATTTCTGGAATAAAAGGCATGGAGAGGTTCCAGCCCACGGCTTGTCTGTGGTACCACGACATCATAGTCATCAATCTGTTCTTTGAGGTAGAGAATTACGTCTTCATCCACAAAGGGCATATCACAGGCGACCACAAAGGAATGGCGGCTTGCAGAGCGTATCAATCCTGCACAGATACCACCGAGCGGCCCTTTCCCCGGCATTATATCGGACACGACAGGTAAGTTCAATCGGGCATAGATGTCAGCATCGTTGGCAGAAATAATGATTTCGTCAAAGATTTTTTTCAGACGGTCAATTTGGTGTTCGATGAACGTTTTATCGCCGTACCGAAGAAAGGCCTTATTAAACCCCATCCTTTGGCTTTTTCCACCCGCCAGAATAATCGCTGTCACGTGCTATTTCCCCGTCTGGAAAGAAAATAATTTAATCGTATAGGATTTCATTTTGTTGTAACACTTTAGCTTTTTGAAAAACACCTTTCTCTGTAAGTGCCGCGTACCTGAAGGTATTCACACACAATAAAAACAAATCCGCTATGCGGTAAAAAAGCCCGAAGGGGTGAAATAGAATTACCATTACATCGACATAAAAAACCAATGTCACCCCTGCGGGGTTAGCAGGCAAAAATGCATCAATTGGCTATAATTATGACATCCTTTCAGGATTTGGAAATTGCAAAAACATGTTTTGAATCTGCCTCTTTCTGTATATTCGCCCTGATACAGCCAAAAAACAAGACTTTCTCTTGAGATTTTTTAAAATACTATTTTGTTACAACTAAAGTTTGTTTTTCATTCGACACGGACACGGAATACCGACACGTCTCACGGTTAAAACATCTCTTATTCATCAGGTCAATGATTCCAACCGCGGCCTTTGTAACCTTTTATTTTTAAATTCTTTATCACCCCCTTTCCGCTAAGGTATAATTTTTGGGATCATCGTGTAGTCGTGTGGGTCATTTTATATCTCCTTGAGCATGCAGGTAAGGAT
>CAZBCT010000005.1:0-64138 GCA_964490485.1 uncultured Candidatus Brocadia sp.
ATGCCAAAGAGTTCCAGGGTGTGCTCAAGGATGCAAACGACCGTGAAGCGGCTTATGATCATGCAAACAAGATGGCCCGTCATGGTGAATGTCTTTTTTACCTGAAGGGAGAGGAATCCATAGATATTTGTAGTACATTGCGTGCCAAGATTCTGAATACCAGAGAGCGCAGTATTGCATACATTAAATACAGCGATAATCTGGGTGGAAGAATTATTTCTTTAGCACCAAGGAAGGAATGGAAGGACAGTTGTTCATTTGATGTAGACGAGACAGGAGGTGGCCAATGAACATCCGATGGATATCTCATACAGGACTTCTTGTTACCTCTCTTGCTATGTCAGGTATTGTTTATGGTGAAGAAGATAGACCGTGTCGACCTGGTGTCGTTATCTTTTTTGGCAACGGCGTGTGGAATGATGTAGAGAATGCCAAAGCAAGTACATTCTTACTGACGGATCGATTAGAAACACATATCTCAGGAACAAACCTGGACGGCACAATAACATACAAATTAGCTTACAATCCATCCGAAGGTGCATTGGAGGATTTGGTTGAGACTTTTGCACAAGAAACGCAAACCGATTATAGTAAATTCTGGAACTATCTTGCCGGTTTGGATATTATGCCGGATTACCTTCAAGATAAATTGAAGGTGATTGCAAATATAGTTAACGCCTCTATTGTAAGCGCTAACCCGTCGGTTCAAGCGCATATTGAACAGTATAATACATACTTAGGTAAAAACAGGAAGGTGATACTTGTTGCACATTCTCAGGGCAATTTGTATGGCAACATTGCGTATCTCGGTATAAATCCGCAATATCTTGATAGATTCGGCATCGTATCGGTGGCCAATCCAGACGATTACGTTGCTGGTGGAGGTCCTTATACAACGATTGAAGAAGATCTTATCATCGGCAGCCTTTCAACCGCATTAGTTTCTAATGTTAACAATTTCTCCCTCACCTATATCAATCCGTTTGATTTGAGCGGCCATAACTTTATAAAATCTTATATGTTTTCTGGACATGCCGCTGAAAAACAAATCCTTGAGGATATCGTTAACACCATCGGCAAACTCAAATCTTCATATGAGATTGTAGAAATCGTGAATACGTATAATATTCTCGGCGTTACCTGCGGTAATCCAGGCACAACCCTGGTAACAATCCCCCAGGATGCATATATTACGGAAATCGGCACGTATCACTGGTGCGACGGAGGCCAGCCGGCAGGAACACATTCTTTATACAACATCAACACATTTCACCTGTATGGGCCATTTTCTGGAACGATAGACTTCCGTTTCTGGCTGTCATATCCCAATACCTTGGTGCCCGCAGGAAGCTATGAAGTCATCGACTCTGAACCAAGTACCTGGTCGCACACGAATAGTGGTGGATTTGTGAAAATCAAGGGAATATGGTGTTACTAGCCGTGGCGACCCCGAATCACTGTTGCGATGGATCATCAGGAGGACTCAACAACTAGCACCACTTTGCGCAGCCAGGAACATCCGATTGGGCGACAGATAGTTTCCGACCTATTATATAGATGCTCATTGTGGGTAATGTGTACGAATGTGGAATGAATGGAAAAAAGAAACCGTTGTCAAATTGCAGGAGATGGTTAGGCTGATAACTGACAATGGATGAATTAGGCTGCCGACGGCAGCCTAATTCAATGTATAGGAATTCAAAGTTGTTGCAGAACAAAGAGCTAACGTTTCGGTTCAATCGAGGGCGATTGAACCAGCGAAGGGATACAGGGTAAAAGTTGCCGAAGGCCTAATTCATTTCCTTCACATTACTGCGATACTGCGCATTGTTTGTCTGTAATAGGTTCTTGACTACCTGCGCATTGACCGTTTTGTTCGTTTCTCCCGGAAGCCGGTTTATCGAAACGGCATAATAATTCCCCAGGTAACACTTAAAACGTCCAGACTGCATCTGGACTAGAATATCTTGACAACTCAAGTTGTTATTCAGGACGCCAAAGGATGAAACTTGTTCTCTGAGCCTTGTCAGGGAAAGCAAAAGCCTTTGATCGGAAAGCAAATCAGGGCACTGACTCAAGGGGATGCAGTTATCCGGCATCTCAGAGATAAGGAATCCTTCTTTCCGCCCATTTGGAAAACGTCTTGTAAAGACACCCACAGGAATGGGCACGTCAATCTTTAATGTAAACAAGGCATTTGCATTTATCCATAATTTTTTCAGGCTACGATAATCAAACCCCGGTGGACTGTTTTGAGTCAACCGTAAGATGCGCAGGTGATTTACCAAAATGTCGTCCTGCCCGGTTTCTTCTGTCGTACGCAATGCCTTTTCCAGGATTTCTCTTGCATAATTCCTCCGGTAAAATCCACAAAACTGGGCGCTTTTGAAGACACCAAACTTCTTATTTTCACGAACGCAAAGTTTTGAAGACTTTTTGGCATTTTTCTTTTGTATCTGCACTGTCATGAACTCGATGCGCCTAGCTATGGTCTTGCACCGGCCAAAATCGCTGCCAATATACGACTGGAGAAATCTGATCCGTTCCGTATTGGTGAAACTACCTTTCTCGCGGTTCAATTTAGCCAGATACCAGAAACAGAGCTTTTCCGGAAGACTTTTTGTGTGCACGGAAACCATTTCAAAATCGATTAAGATGATCCTTTTGCTTCCGTTTTCATCATATACCAAAAAATTATCCAGTGAAAATGCATCCTGTTGCACACCTGCTTTATGAATATTTTTTGCAAGCCTGCCGAATTCCCTCAAAACATTCCTTCTCTCTTTCAGCGGGGTATTGCTTCTAAAATATTCCCGTATCGACTGGCTATGCTTGATTTTTCTTATGATTAAATAAGACTCTTTCGTAAACAGATATTTCCGTTCTCCGCAGGCAACAGGCACTTCTACCGGAACACCTCTCATCGCTGCCAGATAGGTTGTGTTGAACTCATGAAACCCCCTTGTGTGTTTGAAGCACTGTTTTATCCTTTGAAACAGATGGGGGTAGTTATATATTTTTACGAGATATGTTTCGTTCCGACCTCCTTGGGAAATTTCAAATTCACCCATCTTTTTATATTGATGCCGCCTGAAAAGGGGCGTTGCCAGCAGGGTCTCCGTGGTAGCGTCTTTCATCTGCTCAAGAAATGGAACGAGAAAAGAGTGCTGGCTATGGATAAGCCAGTGAACTTGGCCGATCGTCTTCGACAGGTATCCGTTAAACGCAGAAGGGTTCGGTATGGAAAAAGGAGAAACAATAAAACTCAATACTTGCCGAAAGAAGTGCATCGGATACAATCCTATCTTTTGACCTTACCGGTGACTTTTTTTATCTCATGGTTCCGTAACCGTTCCCAGAGTTTTACTTGTTTTACAAAAATATAGAAGGCACTCGCAGTTGCAATGACAAATCCAGGAAGGCCATCCAGAAAACCTCTCTTGAAAAAATATCCTCTGATAAATTTATACAGGGGATGAAAGAGTAGTTTAAACAGGCTGAAACCCCTGCCACGATCTGCCGTATCATCAGCAAAGATTGTGGAATAGGTATCTATCGTTCTCAACTGGTGGGAAAAGTTTTTATAATTGAAGTGATAAAGATCGTGTTTCATATACGCCGTCTTCCCCTGCACAACAACTCGTCCATGAGGATTTGTGCCTTGCCACTGTCCGCAGCCACGCTTAAAGAGCCTCAGTTGGTAATCAGGATACCACTCTCCATGGGAAATCCATCGGCCTAAATAAAAACTGCGTCTTGGGAAAAAGAACCCCAGAACATTCTCCGGGTTACGGAGAGCTTCCTGAATTTCTTCCCTGAGTCTTGGCGAAAGCCTCTCGTCGGCATCCAGACAAAGGAGCCAGTCGCTCTTTGCCAGGCCAATGGTGTAGTTCTTCTGATCGATATTTCCCGGCCATGCCCGTTGATACACCTGATGAGTATATTCCCTGCACAAATCCACCGTCTTATCGGTGCTCAATGAATCCACCACGATAATCTCATCCACCCACTTTACGCTCTCGAGGCAATCGCGGATGCGTGATTCTTCGTTAAACGTGATAATACAGGCCGATAGGGAAAATGTTTGGTTCATTCGTACAGTGCTTTTTTCCGGAATGCTTGTATTGAAAGGCAGGATACGGTTTCAGGAATCCCCTGAAAGGGCAAACCAACGATCTCTAACAGGATTCAGCACCCACCGCCTCAACAAAGAAAATACTAAAGGAAACAAAATAAACAAGGATACATGCACGTGCCACTTGCAATGACAACTTTCTTATTGCGTTCACGCTATACCGCGATTTTTGAATCAAAGCAGAGAAATGGCCGATGACCGGTATCTGAGCGCTTTACTCTTGAGTATCCTCCTGGGCACTTTCAGCAACACCTTTTTCGTCTTCTGTTTCGCTTGCCGTTTCTTCAGTGCCCTCTTCAGCTTTTATTTCTTCCGGAACAACACGCGCAACAGAAACCAGCTTATCTCCTTCTTCTATAGAAAAGAGTGTGACACCCTGGGTATTCCTTCCGATGGAGCGAATGGTATTTACTGGCGTACGAATGACCTGTCCCCGTGCGGTAATCATGATCAGCTCGTCTGTGTCTCTCACATCAATCAGCGCAACGACCTTTCCATTCCTGTCGGTGGTTTTAATATTAATGACGCCTTGTCCGCCCCTATGATGAACGGGATATTCGGCAAAATCGGTGCGTTTTCCAAACCCGTTTTCACAAACCGTCAACAGAGTTGCCTGCTCGTCTACGATCACCATATCCCTGACCTTATCATTCTCCTTGAGAGTGATTCCTTTCACCCCATGAGTTACGCGTCCCATAGTTCTGACGTCTTCTTCGGAGAAACGCATGGCTTTTCCCTGCTCGGTGCCAAGGATGATGTCCTGTTTGCCATTGGTTAACCTCACCCCGATTAACTTGTCCCCCTCATCCAGGTTAATAGCAATAATACCGCCCTTTTTCGGATTACCATATGCATTTAATACCGTCTTTTTCACAATCCCGCTCCTGGTCGCCATCACCAGTTGCCGTTCGTCAAAATCCCTTACGGGAATGAGAGATGTTACGTTTTCATCTTCCTTTAACTCCAGCAGGTTGATAAGCGCCCTTCCTTTAGCCGTTCTGGCCATTTGCGGCACATCGTAAACCTTGAGCCAGTAAACCCTGCCCTGGTCGGTAAAAAACAGGATGTAATCGTGGGTTGAAGCCACAAAGAGATGCTCTATGAAATCCCCTTCCTTCATATCGGCGCCGGAGACACCCTTACCGCCACGGTGCTGTTTCCGGTAAGAGGTAAGGGGCAACCGCTTAATATAGCCTTCGTGGCTGATAATAACAGCAACACTTTCCTCGGCGATGAGGTCTTCCATATTCAGATCAGTAACGGCGCCAACGATCTCCGTGCGGCGCTTGTCGCCGAAGCGTTCCTTCACTTCCTCCACGTCTTTTTTGATAATGTCCAGCACCAGCTTTTCATTAGCCAGGATCGCTTGATATCCCTGAATATCGGCGCATAACTTTTTATACTCTTCCTCGATCTTTCCTTGTTCAAGTCCCGTTAACCTCTGAAGTTTCATGTCCAGGATGGCATTTGCCTGAAGTTCCGAGAGAGAGAACTCACTCATGAGTCCCTGCCGTGCAGTTTCAACGGAATCGGAGGTCCTGATCAACTGGATGACTCTGTCAATATTTTGAAGGGCAATCTTCAACCCCTCCAGGATATGAGCCCTGGCCTGAGCCTTCGCCAGTAAATACTTTGTTCTGCGTATGATAACAACCTTTCGATGCTCGATATAGGAAGCTAGTATCTGCTTCAGGTTGAGTGTTTCCGGCCGATTGTTGATCAGGGCAATCATGATGATGCTAAAACTATCCTGGAGTTTTGTATGTTTATAGAGTTGGTTTAAAACAACTTCTTCGTCCTCCCCTTTTTTCAGATCAATGACCAAGCGGCTCCCTTCCCGGTCACTTTCATTACGGATATCTGAAATGCCCTTAATCTGGTCTTCCCGCACCAATTCAGCAATTCGCGCCAGAATATTGTCCCGGTTCAGTTGGTAGGGTATCTCCGTCACAACAATGCTCTTTCTCCCGCTTTTAGACGTTTCTGTATGTGCCCGTGCCCGGACAATAATCGTTCCGCGCCCTGTTCGATACCCTTCCTTAATCCCTTCCGTACCGCAGATTAAAGCCCCTGTGGGAAAATCGGGACCCTTGATGATCTTCATTAATTCATCAACGGTAATCTCTGCGTTGTCAATAATTGCAATAATTCCGTCACAGACCTCATTGACATTATGCGGTGGAATGCTCGTAGCCATTCCAACCGCTATCCCTGAGCATCCATTACACAGCAAATTGGGAAATTTCGAAGGAAGGACAACCGGCTCCGTCCTGGTATCATCATAATTAGGTATATAATCAACAGTTTCCCTCTCCAGATCCTCCATAATAATCATTGTCGCTTCGGTCATGCGGGCTTCCGTGTACCGCATTGCAGCAGGCGGGTCTCCATCAATAGAGCCAAAATTCCCCTGTCCCTCGACCAGCGGATACCGGTAATTAAAATCCTGCGCCATGCGGACGAGGGTGGGATACACCACCTGCTCTCCATGCGGATGATAGTTACCCGTTGTATCGCCTGCAATCTTGGCGCATTTCCTGAATTTGGAACGGGGACCAAGACCGAGATCATTCATGGCCACCAAGATACGCCTCTGTGACGGTTTCAGCCCATCCCTGACATCCGGAAGTGCGCGGCTCATGATGACGCTCATGGCATAACTCAGATACGAGTCCTTCATCTCTTCTTCGATAAATAATTCTTTTATATTTTCTCTTCTTTCAACCATGGAGAATTACCTCAGCAACAAAAGGATTATTTTTCTTCTCTTCTGCTATCGTCGTTGATGGCCCGTGGCCGGGATACACGATGGTTCTATCGTCCAGCACAAACAATCGTTCCTTAATGGCCTGTATAAGTTTTTTTTGACTTGAACCAGGAAAATCAGTCCTGCCAACACCTTCTTTGAAAAGAGTGTCCCCTGAAAACAGGACGGGGGGGTTTTCATGATCCGGATTTTTATAGTACAGACATATGCCACCGGGGGTATGTCCGGGAGTGTGAATTATTTTAAAGACATGTTTTCCAACCGTAACCGTATCTCCATCGTTCAGCAATCGGTCTGCCATAGGAGATCTCACTGTTGTGCCTCCGTAAAAAGCGGCAAGGATGGAAAGGTTTTTTGCCGGATACGGCAGCATATCCTGGTCTGCTTCATGAACACAGATTTGCGCGTCAGGAAAGGCTTTTTTGAGCTCAGTATTGGCGCCAATATGGTCGCCATGCCCATGGGTAATTACGATGTTTTTCAGAAGCAGCCGTTTCTTTTTCAGAAAGGCGATAATCGTCGCCGCATCTGCGCCAGGATCGACAACCATCGCCTCAGCAATGTCAATATCCATGACAATGTAGCAACATACCTCTAAAGGCCCTACGTCTATCTTATGTATCAACATGCTCACTTTGACCGCAAATAATTTTGGATCATCTCCTGCAACTCACTGGCACTGGTATTATCCCACAGCCCGATAATCTTTCGTTCGTGTTCAGCGTTTTCGACGGCATCTGAGGCGTGCGCCGCATTCTTCATGATGTCCTCCCCATAAATCCTGCGAACCTTGCCCGGCTCGCCCTTCTTTGAATCGGTGGGGCCGAGTATATTTCGTATTTTATGAATGGCATCCGGGCCGCGATACAACAAGGCGAGACAACGGGCGGTTCCCGGCTTTTTCTTATCTGCCGGGGTTGTTTTTACCGGATCCAACCCCGTCATGTATTGCACGATCTTGTTGAATTCGGTCATGGCATTCATATCCTTGAGCTGTTCCGACAATTGTTCCGCATGGTCATTCACAATCTTATTTGGCACTTCAAAGCTAAAGAAGGACTGGAAACTTTCCCTGAGCTTTCCAGCGATCTTTTCCGGTTTGGGCTTTAATTTTTCCCGGAAGATATTGATTAACGGACCATAGAAATCCTCTGCCTGGGCAATGCTCATCCTCAAAAGCTTTGTCCCGACAATAAACAAACCAGTTCTGGAAAACATATCAATCATATTTCCGGGCAGCGGACTCTGTTCCTCAAAGGGCTTGAGAATGACCAGGGTTGTTTCCGCCTTTACCCCTTCGGAAAACGTTACAATGTCCTCCAAAACACCCCCATCGCTTGGCAAATATTCGGCAAATAAGGCTAATTGTTTGTCATTCGTGCGATGATCTGCGGCGGATACCACCGCCGGTTCAAAATATTCGATTTTACCGTCAGAACTCTCTACAAAATCTCCGAAGCTGCCCCGAATCGTGTGTCCCTGGAAACTGGTAATTGGACCAATCACATCATCCTTCAGCTTTTCGAGGGCGCGGGGACCTTTAAAGAAGAGCAATACCATCCGGTTGGTAATTCCAAACTTGTTCACCTTCCTGAAATTACTGTTGATATAGTCTTTCATGACCTTTTTCCAGGACGGTTTGCAGTCTTGTTCCTCAATGGTCTCGCAATATTTATCAACAAAGGCATCGCTCGGCGCAAACATGGTCGCACCCACAAAATCCAAGCTGGACAGTGAGAGCAAACGGCCCAAAATACCGCCGGTACGGCTTTTTAAAAGGCTGTAAGGAGTAATCAATGCATACGTTAATTCATCGGCCATACGTTTATTTTTTCTCCAAAAAACAGAATACGTTAAAAATGCACAATATTCGTGAAAAAGATTAAGGAGAAAGAGAGAAATGGAAAAGTCTTTCGTATGCCCTTGTACTTCTCCTCTTTGCCCTTTCTCCTTGGAATTTTCAATTGGAGAATTCTAACACAATTCCTGAAACAGGTCAAATACTTTCATAATCTCTCTCAAAGATATATCATTCCATTTTGGTCATGTTTTTAGGACGTAGCGAACAAGAGGCGTTTTCATAAAGACTATCGATAGCCAAATTTAATCAGGCCTTCGGCAACTAAACATTCCCCGCCCTTTGATGGGAGGGGCTAGGGGAGGGTAAGTATTCTTCTTTCACCCCCACCTTAACCTCCCCCATCGGGGGGGAGGAACTATTGTTTGAAATTCCTATACAATTAATAAGGTTTTCGAAAACTTCCAAACATATTTTTTCCCTCCCTTGGTGTAAATTCTTTTTCTATTCACAATACTGCTCTTAACAGCACTTTTCAGGGTTCTTTCAGTAAACTCAACTGTTACGCTATTTTTTATTTCGAACACATAAGATATTTTGCATTATTTTCAAACCTATGCTATAGTATCTACAAAATTTCATGGACTTTATTATATGCAAAGCAGCCGTATAAAACGACACCAGTAAACGTATTATCTGTACTAATAGCCGCAAAACAAGACGGTTATTAGTACGGCTATTTCATGTTGGGCGGCAAGTGAGGACCGGTAGGTTTCTGTGAAATCGAATTATCCTCCGATACCGGCATTGCTAGCGTATTGCGCACATTGCCATCGGGCATGCCTCCGGAAACCAAACCCCCGAGCAGCAGTCATTTGGCTGGAGCCACCGACGGTGGCGAATTATGGACCGGAGCCAGGGAGTGGTCATTGCCGCTGAGAGTATTCTCAATAACCTATGAATTAAGGTGAAGATATGAATGAATTCGACCAACAACCATTCAGCGATGCAGAGTTCGCTGAAAACCCAGAACAGCGTTGCCCGGTAGTTCTTCTGCTAGACACGTCCTATTCAATGAGCGGCACGCCAATTTCAGAATTGAACGAGGGGTTGGCGACGTTGCGACAGGACCTCATGAATGATCCGATGGCCGCAAAGCGTGTGGAACTGGCGATGGTCACTTTCGGACCTGTCGAGATAAAATCCGACTTTGCCACGGTGGATCATTTCTATCCCGAAACGCTGGTGGCGGACAATGCAACCCCGATGGGCGAGGCGATTGTGACCGGGCTGGAAATGCTTCGCCAGCGCAAGGACCGCTACCGTGAGAATGGCGTCAAATACTACCGCCCGTGGGTGTTCCTGATTACCGATGGCGCCCCGACTGACAGTTGGGAAGAGGCCAAGCGGCGCGTCCATCAAGGCGAGGAACGCAAGGAGTTCATGTTCTATGCCGTGGGCGTGGAGCAGGCGGATATGGGTGTGCTTGGCCAGATCGCCACCCGCCGGCCACTTAAGCTCAAAGGGCTAGCCTTCAAAGAACTGTTCCAATGGTTGTCCAGTTCCCTTAGCGCCGTTTCGCAGTCCAACCCCGGCGATGCTGTTCCGCTCAAAAACCCGACCGCCCCGGATGGCTGGGCCGTAGCTGAGTGACGCCGTGGCTTGGCGATGGGCGTCCGCGTCCGTAATCGGCACGTCCCACATCCAGAATGGCGATAGGCTACAAGATGCCTACGCTGTTTCGAAAATGGGCAATGGCTGCATTTTTGCTGTTGTGTCGGATGGTGCTGGCAGCGCTAAATTCGGCGCATATGGCGCTTGGCTTACCTGCCGTTTTCTTTCCGTTCGGTTCCGAAAATGGGTGCGTGCAAATCCCAATTTGCCGACCGATGAAGAATTGGCGGACTGGATAGATGAACTGCGGGACCAAATTTCCGCAATAGCAGTCCGGCGAGGCACCGTTCCCCGGCAATTTGCCGCAACGTTGGCGGCAATCGTTGTCGCGCCGGATGAAGCGGTCACCCTACACATTGGCGATAGCGCCATTGTCGGGAGGAAAGGCCGTGATTGGGATGTGCTTTGCTGGCCCGAGAACGGCGAATACGCATCCAGCACATACTTTGTCACCGATGACCCCGAACCGCGTCTAAACATCATCCGTCACCCGCGTGAACATGATGCCTTCGCGCTGTTCTCTGACGGCGTGGGCGATCTGGCGTTGTCACACTTGGAACGGACCGCGCATACACGGTTCTTCGATCCGATGATACGTCCGGTCGATGTCGCATCGGGCGAGGGACGTCTGGTCGAGCTTTCGGCGAAGCTGGCCACCTATCTTGCCGGTCCATCGGTTTGCGATCGTTCCGACGATGATAAGACGCTGATTCTCATTTCGGGGGGATGACCATGCAGGAAATCGTCATCGGAAAGGATCGGGTTTCAGTTGCCGAGTTGATCGGAAAGGGTGGCGAAGGCGAAGTCTACGCGATCAAGGGCCGTTCCGGGCTGGCCGTCAAAATCTACAACACCAGCCTACGCGCCAAACGCGAAGACAAGGTGCGGGCGATGGTAGGCGAAGGCCTTGCCGTCAAGACCGACCTTGTTGCCTATCCCGGTGACGTGGTGACCGACCGTCGCGGCAACTTCCTTGGTTTTGTCATGCGGCTTGTGTCGGGCTATCGCCCGCTGCACGAGCTATACAGCCCGAAGTCCCGCCAGCGCCATTTCCCGAAGGCGGACTATCGGTTCATTGTCCATGCCGCGCTGAACGTCGCACGCGCCGTTGGGAAGGTGCACCAGACCGGATGCGTCATCGGCGACCTGAACCATTCCGGTGTGCTTGTAGCGCGGGACGCGACCGTTGCCCTGATTGATGCAGATAGCTTTCAGTTCAGCCTGAACGGCAAATCGTACCCTTGCGTTGTCGGTGTCCCCGACTTCACCCCGCCCGAACTACACGGGAAAAACCTCGCATCCGCTCAGCGAACCATAGAGCACGATAACTTCGGGCTGGCCGTTGCGATTTTTCATCTTTTGTTCATGGGCCGGCACCCATACGCAGGGCGTTACAACGGGCCAGACATTTCGATGGGCGATGCCATTGCCAAGAACCGGTTTGCCTATTCGCTCACCCGCCAAGCCGAAACCCAGACCACCCCGCCGCCCGGTTCATTGATACTCGACATGTTCCCGGATGTGATGTCCCACGCATTCGAGAAAGCATTTGGACTGTCACCGGGAGCGCGTCCAACCGCGCTGGACTGGATTCACGCCCTGAGCTCTCTGGAAGGCTCGCTGAACCACTGTAGCAAGGTGAAGACGCACTATTACCCCAGCAATGCTGTGGGCTGTGTATGGTGCAAGCTGACGGACAACAGCGGCTTTGACATGTTCCCGGACCTGACCACCGTTGAACCGAACATCCCGACCGATGAGCGCGGCACGGAACAGGCAATCCGCGAGATTCTCGCGTTCCGCTTTCCAACTGTCGCTGACTTGCTTCCCGCTGCGGCTACGCCGCGTGGTGCCAGTAATTCGCTCCGCGTAGCTAGGAGCGGAAAGCGCGGGCGCGCCTTACTCGGCTTGCTCATGATGGGTGGTGCCGTCGCCGGTTTCATCTATGCCGCCCCGGCGTGGTTTATGTGGATCGGATTGGCAATCTGGGGGTGGGTCACCTTCTCTGGCCGTGAAGTTGAATCCAGCCCGTTCCAGCAAGTCTTCATGGATGCCGATGAACGCGTGCAGCGCGAGTTGAACACCTTTGTTCAGCGCAACGGCATGACTGAGGTTGTGAAGGTGCGCGGCGATCTCGATGCAGCTATCGCGGCCTACAAAGGCCATGACGATGCGCTCTCGCGCGAGTTGATGGTGATGAAGTCCAACCGGGAGTCGCGTCAGCGACAGGCCTACCTTGACAGTTTCTCGATACGTCGTGCGAACATTTCTGGCATTGGCCCGGCTAAGACCGCAACGCTCATATCCTTCGGTATCGAAACCGCCGCCGATGTGAACCAAAATGCCGTCCTGCGCGTTCCCGGATTTGGTGATGTGATGACTGGCAAGCTGGTGGCATGGCGGCGTGGGCACGAGTCCCGGTTCAAATATGACCGGACACCGAACGCTCAGGACGTTGCCGACGAAAGGGCACTGCGCGGGCGTTTCGCAGCGGAAATGGCCAAGCTGGAATCCACGATCCGCAACGGGCTGGGCACCCTGAGAAACGCCAAGGCCCGCCTTGACGTGCTACCCGCCAAGGCCAGAAGCGACAGGGCGCTTATGGACGCTCTTGCAGCCCGAGCTCAAGCCGAACAAGACTTGCGCGAGTTGGGCGTTTCGGTTCCGCCTTCAACCGTTGCGCTAGCGGTAACGCCGCCGCCGAGACCCGCACCACAGCCGTCCAGCGCACCCCGCGTCACCACACCTACGCCGCCGCGCGTAACCACCGCGTCTGGCACTCCAACCTGTCCGTGTTGCGGTTCTCCAATGCGGTGGCGTTCCGGGCGCTACGGACAGTTCTGGGGCTGTTCGCGGTATCCAGGTTGCAAGGGCACACGGAAAATTTAATGTAAAGGCATGTTTATCGTATGACTCATACCGCCTCAACATTAATGAATAGCTGCATCAGCACCGACGGTCGTACAATACAGAGGCTGACGAAGGTCGGTAACAGGCATTTTTGAGGTATACCATGCAAAGAGCGTTGCCGCCCAACAATCGCTTCCACTGGACGGCGTCGCTAACGCGCCGCCGCCAGTGAAGCGAGTCGTTATGCGTGTAAGATATGAATTCACCAAACGTCAGGTGCTATCATTCATCATTAAACCAATAATTTCCGCTTGCTTCAATCTTACAAAGTAGTTATTCTGATGAAGAAATTATATAAATCAGGAAATGAGGTGAGCATAATGATTACCAAAGAAAAAATAAAGACAGAAATTGACAACCTCAAAGACGATTATTTAGAGATATTATACCGGATTATTAAAGCTTTGGAAATGCCGATAGGGGAAGTTGTTGAACAGGCTAAGACAAAAAATAAGCAATCCCCGGAGGGACAGGCAGAGTGGCATAGATTTATCCAGGAAACTTATGGCTGCTTATCGGAGACCCCCATTGAACGTGGAGATCAAGGAGTATATGAAGTTCGTGAGGCAATTGAATGACTTACTTGCTGGATACGAATAGCTGCATCAAATATCTGAATGGAACATCTGAAAATATCAAGAGAAAATTAGAATCAAAACAGCGACAGGATATAGTGGTCTGCTCCATTGTTAAAGCAGGATTGTTTTATGGTGCTCAAAAGAGTGCGAAACCCACAGAGAATTTGAAGAAAGTTCATAAATTTATAGATCGCTTTGTTTCACTGGCATTTGATGACAAAGCCTCAGAAAAATATGGCGAGATTCGTTCTGATTTAGAGAAGGCAGGAACCCCGATCGGGCCGAATGATCTATTAATTGCATCGATAGCATTAGCCAACAACGTAACACTGGTGACTCACAATACCCGTGAATTTAAAAGAGTCAAAGGATTAAAGACAGAGGATTGGGAGAAATAGCATAATAAGCTTTAATAAAGTTGGTTGCGCAAGGCCACGCATAACAATCGCCTGGAGCGCGACGCGAGGGTTCAAAGTGTTTGAAAAAGTACGGAGAAGTTGTTAGCTTCCGGTGTGTTAAAAATGTTTGGGTGGCCATTGCCTCACGCGGCTCAGGCGTGTCGTTAGCTACCTGCCTTTGAGGCTACCAGTTGTTTTATGGGTAGACCCGGCACCAGCAAAATTTGTCCGGTCGTTACTCTGGAAAGACAAACGCGATTGTTAAAACCCGCCAAAGTGGAGATGCCGAGATGGCAAAAAAATCCTTTCCCTTGTCCAAGGTCTATCGCCTGCTGGAGCCGGGGCCGGTTGTACTGGTCACCACCACCAACAAAAACCGGGCGAACATCATGGCCATGTCGTGGCACACCATGATGGATTTTGAACCGCCGATCGTGGGTTGCGTGATCAGCAACCGGAACTACACGTTCAATATTTTGAAGGCAACCAGGGAATGCGTGATCAACATTCCAACGGTGGAGCTGGTCGAAAAGGTGGTGGGCTGCGGGAACACCTCCGGGCGACTGGTCGACAAGTTCACGACTTTCAGTCTCACACCAATGGCTGCCTCGTTCGTCAAGGCACCACTCATCGATGAGTGCTATGCCAATCTTGAATGCAAGGTCGTCGACGAGAAGCTGGTAGCCAGATATAACTTCTTTATCCTTGAAGTTGTCAAGGCGTGTCTTGACCCATTGAGGAAAAACCCGCGAACGATTCATCATCAAGGAAGAGGGTCGTTCATGGTTGCCGGCAAGACGATCACATTGCCTTCAAAAATGAAATAACTTCCCTTGCCAAGAAATGAATGCTCGCCCGCGCTTCATGGTGGTTGGGGTCTTGTTTTTTGCTGTTTTTTATGATGGAACTATTACTTTCTCATTGCATCCGACCGATTACAGCCGGTAGGCACGAGCAAAAGGCACAACTTTCTTTTTTATGGTGTTTATAATAGCAGGTGGGGAAAAATGTTTTGCATTACCCTTCAAGCCCCGTTAAGATGCGATATACAATGCAACCATGTTGGAGGTGTATAGATGTCATTGAAAATAAAAAAAATTGAAGAGGAAGCTCTCCGTCTTCCTTCACGCGAACGAGCACAATTAGCAGAATACCTTATCCGTAGTTTAGATGAAGAAGAGGATATGGAAACAGAAAAGCAATGGATAGAGGAAGCTGAACGTCGCTATCGGGAATACAAAGAGGGTAAGGTCAAAACAAAATCAGCGGAATTGGTATTTAAAGAAGCGCGCTCAAAATTTAAATGAAACCTGTTGTATTCCTTCCTGAAGCTGAGCAAGAAATGCTCGATGCAGCGAAATATTATGAATCTCAGGCATCAGGACTGGGTATTGATTATCTCGCAGAAATAGAGCGGGCAATTGAAGCGATTACAGAATCTCCAATGACCTGGCCAATTATTGAAGGTGAGCTAAGAAGACGTCTTGTGCGGAGATTTCCCTTTGGTGTTTTATATCGCATTGAACCTGAAGAGATTATTATTATGCTGTATCACACCTCAGTCGCAGACCAGGCTACTGGAGGGGAAGAATATAAGCTTTTGGGGGAGACTTGGTGTGCGTCTTGATTAGTGATTATTTATGGAATTGCTTTTAATTTTACAATTTTGGCTTGGGATATAAGCGGGCTTGTTGGACTATTTCAGGGACGGCCTCTTCCCATTCCACTGCCATGATATGGATGCCAACCACACCCTTGGTCTCCCTAACCTGTTCTGTGACCTCTCAACATATTTTGATGCCCTCTTCTATGCCTTTCTTGGCAGCAGAGGCGGCCGCCATGCGGTTCATGCCTCATCAGGTACGTCTATACCGGGCACATTACGCTTCATGTGTGTGGCCATACCGGATTATTTCGTAATCACTTTGAGTTCTTCCCGAATTACCTTACGTAGTTTCCTCTCAAGCGTACTATTTGTTTGCTGAATATATTCGCGCAACGCATTATTGATTAACGTTTGGTAGTTGCCACCACCAGCCTTATGAATTTGGCTGCGAAACCAATCGAGAATGTCAGTGTCAATACGTATCGTGATACGAGTCTTTCCTCTTGCAGGTTTTACTATTGCACCCTGTTCTGCATTGTTAAAATCATATTCTTTTTCTTTCATAAATTTCCCTTTCTCTTTTTGTGGCTGTGCGTGCTGAAATTAGACGTATGTCATGGTTCCTGTATGTGTATACAACAACAAGCGTACGACCGAGAAAATCCATTCCAATCGTTACAAAACGCTGCTCGTTCCCAACGTAATGTTCTTTAATGGTTAATGCCCACTCATCTTCAAATACTCCAACCGCGTCAGCGAAATCGATACCGTGTTTCTTTAAATTAGAATCTGCTTTATCTGGGTCCCATTGATAAGTCACAAAAGAATTGTATGTACAATATATGCACAAGTCAAATACAAAATAGATACTTTATAACCAGGGACATTATGCTTCATATATTTTTCCACGCCGGCAGATTTGAGGGGGAGCCATGCCGACGAGAATAAACGCCTTTTCGTGGAGACCCATACCGATAACCATTTTCACCCACTCCTGAAACTTTTTGACATTATAAATAATCCGGGTTTGCATGAAATCGGCACCTGCAGCAATCTTTTTGGCATGTGCAATTAATGCATCCCGCAACGATTGTGCAAATTGCGGGTTTTTGAATACGTAACTTCGGTAAAGGACGTGTGTGAAACCGTGACCTGTTGTAGAAAAGATGTTAAGAACGTAAGACGTGTCCGTACTTCGTCTTCATTGAAGGCTATCTTTTCCCTTTTCCTGCAAGATGGATCATAAGAATGGAAATATCGGCAGGAGAAACGCCTGAAATCCGTGATGCCTGCGCAAGAGAAGCCGGACGGATTTGCAGAAGCTTTTGGCGCGCCTCCTTTCTCAATTCAGAAATATTTTGGTAATCAACCCAGGAAGGGATTTTATAGTCTTCCATCTTTTTGAACTTCTCTATTTGGACGTGCTGACGTTCTATGTATCCCTTGTATTTTACCTCGATCTCAACTTGTTCTTTGACCTCTCTTGACAGGTTTCTTTGGCAAAGTTCAGTGTCGATAGCAAGGAGGTGATCGAAGGTGCGGTCCGGGCGACTCAATATTTTCGCCAGAGTATCAGGCCCAACCATTTTTTTATCCAAATAGGTTAAAGTCCCTGCAATAGCGTCTTCTTTTTCCCGCAGTTTATGCCACTGCTGTTCTGAAATGAGTCCGTAACGGTGTCCATATTTCATCAGCCTTCTGTCGGCATTGTCATGTCTCAGGAGAAGCCGGTATTCCGCACGGGAGGTAAACATCCGATAAGGCTCTTGCGTGCCTTTGGTAACCAGGTCATCAATCAGCACACCGATGTATGCCTCAGACCGATCCAAGATAAAAGGTTCTTTCCCTTGTATTTTCAGTGCAGCATTGATGCCTGCCATGATTCCCTGGGCAGCCGCCTCTTCATAACCAGAGGTTCCATTGATTTGTCCCGCATGAAAAAGATTTTCCACCAATTTGGTTTCTAACGATGGCTGAAGCTGGGTGGGGGGTACAAAATCGTATTCAATGGCGTAGCCGTACCGCACAATCTCCGCTGATTCCAGACCAGCAATAGAATGGACTATTGCCTCTTGGACATCGTGAGGCATACTGGTAGAAATCCCGTTGCAATACACTTCAAGGGTACTTAACCCTTCGGGCTCGAGAAACACCTGGTGTTGATCTTTTCCTGCGAAGCGGACAATTTTATCTTCCAGGGATGGACAGTATCGGGGTCCCACAGACTTAATTTGCCCGGTATAGAGCGGCGCACGGGTTAAGTTAGCGTTAATAATCTTGTGGGTATTGGGATTTGTGTACGTAATATAACAAGGCACCTGAGAACGATCTATCTTTTCCGTTGAGGTTGAGAAGGAGAACGGTTGGGGGGCTTCGTCTCCGTACTGAGGTGTAAGGATCTTATAATCGATAGTGCGACCATTGAGACGGGGAGGGGTACCAGTCTTGAGACGACCCACCTCGAACCCGATCCTTCGTAAGCAGTCTGACAATTTTTCTGATGAAAGTTCACCAATCCGGCCGCCAGATGTTATAAACTCGCCGATATGGATAAGACCTTTTAAGAACGTGCCGGTAGTAAGAATGACGGCCTTTGCTTTGTATTGTAAGCCACTTTGCCCAATAATCCCGATTACTTTTTTCTTATCAAGGATGAGATCGTCGACAATTTCCTGCCTCAAAAAAAGATTATTCTGGCTTTCCACTCTTTTTTTCATGGATACCTGGTAGGCTTTTTTATCGGCTTGGGCGCGCGGTGAATGGACGGCCGGCCCCTTTTTGGTATTGAGCATACGGAACTGAATGCCCGTTTCATCCGTTACCTTTGCCATCTCACCGCCGAGGGCATCGATTTCACGAACCAATTGACCTTTTGCAAGGCCACCGATGGCAGGGTTGCATGACATTTGAGCAACCGTGTCCAGATTTATGGAGAGCAACGCAGTGCTCATCCCCATGCGTGCAGAGGCGAGGGCCGCCTCGCAGCCTGCATGGCCGGCGCCGACCACGATCACATCAAACTCTGTATGCATATACTACTTTGCATGTTCAACAAAACGTGTTTCCCGAATTACGGTAACAACGACCTCTCCCGGATATTCCAATTGTCCTTCAATTTCTCTGGCAATGTCATAACACATTTTGGCGGCAGCCTTGTCATTTGTTTTATCCGGACACACCATCACACGCACTTCCCTTCCTGCCTGAATGGCATAGGCGCTTTCTACGCCACCGAAAGAGGTTGCTATGCTTTCCAGCTTTTCAAGTCGTTTGATATATTTTTCTAACGTCTCTCTCCTTGCCCCAGGCCTTCCGGCGGAAATGGCATCGGTCGCACTTACCAATACCGTATACACCGATTCAACGGGCGCTTCTTCATGATGTCCGGCAATTGCGTTCACGACTTCGGGTCTTTCATCATAACGTTTTGCAAGGTCTGCGCCGGCGATGGCATGGGTGCCTTCCATTTCCGGGCCAATAGCCTTACCGATGTCGTGCAAAAGGCCGCATCGTTTTGCCAGCGGAACGTCCAGTTTTAATTCTCCCGCAATAATCCCCATGAGGTTAGCAACTTCGATGGAATGCTGCAATTGATTTTGTCCATAACTCGTTCGATACTTGAGCCTGCCAATAAGTTTTGCGATCTCCGGATGAATGTTATGAATCCCCAAATCAAAGCACGTTTGCTTTCCTGTTTCCTGAATAATTTGCTCAATTTCCTTTTCCGTTTCCTTAACAATTTCTTCAATATGCGCCGGATGGATCCTCCCGTCAATGATCAATTTTTCCATTGATTGACGCGCTATTTCGCGGCGAACACTGTCAAACCCTGAAAGGACAATGACACCAGGGGTGTCATCCACAATGACGTCAATACCAGTCGCCTTCTCAAAGGCACGGATATTTCTCCCTTCACGCCCGATGATACGCCCTTTCATTTCATTATTAGGGAGTTCAATTGAGCCTACAATATTTTCAGCGGTGTGAGTTGCAGCGCATCGTTGAATTGCCGTGCTTATTAACGATATGGCCGTCTGTTCGGCATTTTCCTTTGATTCAGTAATTTTTTTCGAAATTAGTGCGGCGCATTTAACGTCGAGTTCTTTTTCCAGTCTGGTTAATAAAAGTTTCTCAGCATCTTCTCTGGATAAGTTGGATATTTTCAGAAGGGCTTTATTTTCCTCTTCTATGGTTTTTTCCAGATCCAACCTCCTCTCGTCTAATTTCTTTTCTTTCTGGGCAAAGTTTGCCGAAAGGGTATCAATATAGCGTTCCTTTTTTGTTAATAACTCCATTTTGCGTTCGAGGTTGTCTTCTCTTTTGCTTAACCGCTTTTCCTGCATCCTCAGTTCCATCTTGGTTTCTTGCGTTTCTTTTTCGAAAGATTCTCTTCGCTGGTACAGTTCAGCTTTTGCTGCCACATCAGCCTCTTTTTTGATTTTTTCAGCATCCCTGACTGATTCTTCGATGAGATGTTTTATCTTCTTTTCGCTGGCCGCTTGCTTTTTTCTGAATACCAGAATACACAGAAAGTATCCAATAGCGATGCATGCTGGAAGAAGGAGGTATGGCAATATTTGAAATAGTTGCATTTTATGCATAAGTCGTTTTTCGGACTCATCCTCCAAAAATAATAAAAACCCTGGGCTTATTAAGAGTGAATAATAGGAAACGAAGGTCGGGAGAACTGCACCTTTTGGAAGAAATGCCACCTGCGTGAGATGTCGATTTGAGCTGAAGTAGAATGGAAAAAGAAAAGTAGGTTCTTTAAGGAAAATACTTATCAAAGGTAAGTATTAAGTCTTGTAATGCACCGTTAATACTTATCTTTTTGATATTTTTACGAAATGTTGCATGCATTATAAGAGTCATTGTCTATTTGCTTTGTTGCCTAGAGTAACTCAATTGCACGTGTTAAATATTTTCTTTAAGACCTACCATGATTACCGACAAACAATAATCACACGACACAAACAGCACATTTGATATTCGTCATAAATTTCTTTGGTAAAATCATACATACTTTGGAGAGTATCGATATGCTGCCTTTTGTTCATATTCCCATCTATTTCTTTTAAAGATTTAATGCTAACGGTGACATTTCTTTTCTCAGATCAGAGTTTTCCCGAAAATTTATTTAAGATTAAAGCCACACAAAATGTATACGGCTAAGAAGTCATATTCATAGACCTTTACCGTTGTTTTGAAAGCACAAAGCTGTGCCAAACAATGTTTCTCAGATTTCATGGCAAATTTTAAACAATCTTTTAAACCAAGTCAAGCGATTTTATATCCATATTATCAAAAGAGTTAAGAAATGGTGAATCCTACCTTTTTCGAGTATTTAATTAACTTTACACATTGACACCATAATTTTATTTATTTAAGCTAACTATAAAGAATCAATCGGCAAACTCATGAGCAAATCGGTCATTTATCCACGGAGAATTTTGTAATGAAATATCAGATCGGAAAGGTAGGCAGAGTGGTTGTAGCAAGATTTGAAGATAAAGAGGATGTCCTTGGCAATCTTAGTAACATAGCCAAAAAGGAAAATATAAGCGCCGCCGCATTCTATCTGCTGGGAGGGATGCGTGAGGGGAAAATCGTTGTGGGGCCGGACAAAGACGAACTGCCTCCTGCCCCTGTATGGAGGACACTCGGTGAAAGCCACGAAGTCGTTGGTTTCGGAACAATCTTTCATCAAAACAACGAACCAAAAGTTCATTTCCATGCTGCATTCGGTAAAAAAGACACTGTAAAGGTTGGGTGCCTGCGGGAAAATTCTCAGACATTTCTTGTGCTTGAGGCGGTAATTATTGAACTCAGCGGTATCAATGCCGTGAGGGAGTTTGATCCTGTGTCCGGATTAAACCTCCTGAAGCTTTAGCAAGCACGGTAAATCTCCCCCTGAGGAAGAAATCCATGGAGATTTTAAAAACAATTAACCCAAAAACCCGTTCTTGGGTTTTTGGGTTAATTGCCGGAGCTAAAAGTGCCTATATCAGCAGATGAAATCATAGAAGCAGTAAAGAGAATGAAGAAAAAGGACAGAGAGGCTTTTATCGAGGACATGCTTGCCATTACATCTCCCGATTACCTGCAAAGCATACAGGAGGCAAGAGAAGTCCAAGGCGTCTTGCTGAAGGGGTAGCGGAGGCGCAAGGGGTGCCCGGTGATGTCAGTGAAATAAGAGAATTACGGTTACTGAGGGTAGAAACGGAAGACCAGATGCGGATATGAACTGAGATCATGATTCAGGGTCATCCGCGGGGAGCAGGGCCATTGGTCGGGCGCCAGCGCTACTCTAAGGAATAAAAAACTTGCAAAAAGGGAATTTTTGCATTGTAATGTAGTCCTGCATACGTTTCAAAACCAGATTTATTTTTTATGCATGGTCAGTTGTTCACAGGATTTTTAAAATTATCTCAATCATGAATAAAAATCATTCAGACGAACTCCTTGACCACATAAAGACCTACATGCAAAACGAAGAAAAGGAAATCATCGATCTCGCATGCAGATTAATTAATACGAAGACCGAAAACCCTCCCGGGAATGAAACCCTTGCTGCCCAGGTTGTTGCGGACTTCTTTCAATCGCTGCAAATTCCCTCTAAAATCTTTGAAAAGATACCTGGTAGGGCAAATATCGTTGGATATATCGGCAAAGGGACGCCTGCATTGCTTGTTGCCTGTCATTTAGACGTGGTGCCGGCAGGCGATGACTGGAAGAGAACTCCCTTTGAGGCATGGATAGAAAACGGCAGGATATACGGAAGGGGTTCTTCGGACAACAAGGGTCAAATGGCGTCCATGATGGCCGTCGCGAAATTTCTGAAAGAACACGAACCAAAACTCAAGGGGCAATTTATCCTGGCAGGCGTTGCCGATGAGGAACTCGGCTCTACGCTTGGCTTAGAATATTTACTGAATGAATGTGGAATCAAGGCTGATTACGCTATTATTCCCGACGTTGCCCACAATATGAAATTAATTGATGTAACGGAAAAAGGCGCGTTGTTTCTGGAAATCACATCACACGGCAAACAGGCGCACGGCTCCCGGCCAGAAACGGGGATAAATGCTATATGGAATATGCTCCCCTTGCTTGAACGCATAAAGCAATTAAAGTTCCCAAAAACCTCACATCCCCTTCACACACCCCCTACGGTAAATCTCGGCTCAATTCACAGCGGAACTGCGCCAAATATCGTACCTGCCCTCTGCAAGGCACAACTGGATATCCGGTATTTGCCCGATGATTCCTCTGATAACATTATCAAAGATTTAAAAAATATCGTCAAAGAAACAGAAATCCAGTATAAGGCGAAATTTGACTTAAGGATTATTTCCAACCAGGTACCTACTGCCGTCCCTATCAACAATCCGTTGGTGGAGTTGATTTCAAAACACACTTTCTCTGTCCTGGGAACAAAGCCGCAACCCAAAGGCATGTCCGGCGCTACGGTGACAAAGCAGCTTATTCAAAAAGGCATAACCGCCGTTGGGTTTGGCCCGGGTGATGAGACCGAGGCGCATGCAACAAACGAATCCATCCGTATTAAAGAACTGGTTGATTTCGCGCAAATTATGACTCTCATTGCCCTTGACATGCTGTCGTAATGATTAGGTTGCCCCCGACATCGGCTTTAAGCTCCCCTCTAGAAAGAGGGGCTGGGGGGGTGTTATAGCAAACTTACACACCCCTTTATCCCCTCTTTTTAGAGGGGAAAAACTGATTTGAAATTCCTGAAATATTGAGGTTCAAGTTGCAACTTAAAACCAGCGATGGCTACCTACCGTTTCCGATTTTATTCTGGGTTTATTCTGGCTTGACAAATAGGGTTAATTCGGATACCTTGGCACACGGAGTATGTATATCAGATCTTTATCTCAATATATTTTCAGAAAGGGGTATTTGACGTCTATGGCTGCAAAATTAATCAAAGGAACTGAAATCGGAGAGCAAATCCTCCAGGAGATCGCATCTGAAGTAGCGCACATTAAAGGAAAATACGGCGTTGTGCCGGGACTGGTAACAATTCTGGTGGGCAGTAATCCCGCTTCTCTATCGTACGTTACCCTGAAGATTAAAACCGCACACCGGTTGGGTTTTAAAGAGGTGCAGGATAATCAACCCGCTACCATTTCAGAAAACGACCTGCTTGCGCTTATTGATAAATACAACAAAGATAATTCCATCCACGGCATCCTTGTTCAGCTTCCCCTTCCAAAACAGATTGATGAAAAGAAGGTGATTAATGCCATTGACCCCGATAAGGATGTCGACGGTTTCCATCCCGTCAATGTCGGGCGTCTTATGATCGGGGGCGACGAGCTAAAATTCCCGCCATGCACGCCGGCCGGTATTCAGGAACTGATCGTGCGTTCCGGGATTGAAACGAGCGGTGCTGAGGCCGTTGTCGTTGGACGCTCGAATATCGTGGGGAAGCCGATTGCCAACATGCTGGTACAGAAGGGAAGAGGGGCTGATGCAACAGTGACTGTTGTTCATACAAAGACCAAAAATTTAGCCGAACATTGCAAGCGCGCAGACATCTTAATTGTTGCGGCAGGTGTTCCAGGCCTGGTCAAACCGGAGTGGATCAAGCCTGGCGCATGCGTCATCGATGTAGGCGTTAACCGGGTTGGTGAAAAGCCCAGCAAGGATAACCCCAAAAAGATGGTTCCCATTTTAAAAGGCGACGTTGATTTTGAAGCGGCCAGGGAAATTGCCGGGTACATCACCCCTGTCCCCGGCGGTGTTGGACCCATGACCATTACCATGCTCATGAAAAACACCTTAAAATCTCTGAAATGCAAATTGGGCGTCCAATAGGATAAAACTACACAGGAGAACTGTAACGAAAACGGAAGACTTGATAGCAGAAGCGCCATATCGTTGCCCGTTGAAGAAAGAGAAAGAGCAGAAGTGGTTGATACCATTCTAAGAAGTTTGAATCAACTGGAGTCAGACATGGATAAGAACTGGTCTGAAGTAGCTAAACGACGGCTGGAAGAACTCTGGTCAGGCCAGGTTCAAGCCACGAAATCTTTGAGAGGATCTGGAAGGATTTCCCAAAATGAGCTACTTCTTCCACCCAAAAGCGGAAATAGAATTTAATCGAGCTATTGAGTATTATGAAAGCTGTGAGACCGGCCTGGGGTATGATTTTGCTGTCGAAGTTTATTCGGCAACGGAACTCCTCTTATCTTACCTAAAGGCATGACCTATACTGGAGGAAGAGAACCGGCGATCTTTTTCCATGATCCCTTGAATTTGCTGGCTTAGCGGCTTGCCTACCCCTCGAATTGCGAAAGTCGGGCTAAGACCACACTTCAGGTCAAAGTAGTTTCGAATAGGTCGGTCGCTATGCCTCTCTTCTCCGCACAATGACCCAAGCTCAGCGACACGGCCCGCGGGAGGCTTGGATTGCAACCACAGTACGATGTCCGGGTTCGCTGCAGCGTATAGTTAGTCATTCAGAGGTTGTCCTTTTTCAGACTTCCAGAAACACCGAAGCGAGGATAATCCGCATCGGCCTTCTCCTCAAACTCGCGAAGCTCTCTGCTTATGCTCGCAGCGTCAGCCCCTTCGTAGCTAATGCGCATGATGAACGCATCATATTTCAACTTTCGTCTCCTGTGCCACTGACACTTCTTATCGAAGCAAAAGACACTATTCAGCAGGAGTGCAGTTCCCGGAATAGCCGTGATTGCTGCAATGACTGCCTTGGGCAAATCACCAAATGCCGCACACAAAGTTGCAGTAAAGCTGGCAACAATCGCAGCGAGATAGCATAGAGTAGAGATAGAGTCGTTTTTGCGTGCATGCTTCCGGGATTTCGCAGCACGCTCAATCAAGTATGCATGGAGATTCTCACGAGATTCTGAGCTGTTGAGGATGTTATTCATGGGGCAAATGTGTATGCCTAACAATGATTGTGCAGTCTGTATAAAACGGCAATCACGGACTGTTTCAATATACATAAGAAGTTGCCGTGCTTCTTATCACGCACTGTAACTTATATCCTATAAAACTATTATGTGTTTTCCTCTCATCAACTATTCCGGTTTATACAGACTATATAAACCGACCTACAACCTGTCGACGGGACTTCGAACACCGTGACCGACTTTGTTTATGACAAATGTTTGTTCTTCAAAAAGGATGATAATATAAAAAAGAAGAGGAATGCAAGCTTTTTCCCGGGGAAAGAACAAGGCCAAATCTTTCCAGGCTGTCCGTGAAGAGAAGGAACACCCATTTGTCATCCTGAATCCTGTTTTTCATCAGGACAAGCTTCTTTTAGAATCCCTTGATTTCAAGGGTATAAAAGGGTGTAAGATTCAGAAACAAGGTCGGAATTACAATTCTTGGACAACCTGTTTTATAATGACATTGAAAATCTCATTACCCTGCATACCGTACCAACATCTTGGGTATTCAACTTGCTTGATAAAGACGGTAGCAACCCAGGACTATTTCTCTACCAGACCATCTCATCAGCAGGGAAGGACATTTTTTTCCTGGGTTGAGTTACCGTTTTTTAGCTTATGCAGGTGTCTCGTTTTTTAACAGATGCCCACTTTTTCAACAATGAAGGTTCGTTTAATCGACCTTTAAGGTTAGGCATACCGTGAGAACAACCTTCAAACTTTTTACGCTTGATTGAGATTTTTAACAAAAGGTATTTGACTTTTCACATTGCTTTAACACACCAATTTGACAAACAGGCAATATCTCGTAAAACAATAAAGTATTCATGACAAAAATACTTTAACCATAGTTATCCAAAGCTGCTTGTGATTACCTGCCCGCAAATAAGGATGTTTGCAGTAATCAAAAACAGGGTTTGTAGAGAATCTTATTTTCGTTAACTCTATAGATGCAGGAGGATAATAAGTATGAGATATTTGTTGGCATCCACAATACTTTTGTTGAACTTCTATGGTGTGAATGCGTTTGCCGATGTTTCATATGCAGACTTGTTTCTGTCTGGGAGAGGTTATAAGCCGGTTGGAGATACACGGACGGAAAAGCCACCGATTACTCATCCTTCACCGGAAAACAGCACACCTGACAATCCACTCTACAGAGAATGGTGTACCAATACCTTCCACAATGGCAAGCAAATCTACGAGGCCTATAAGGAAATCGCCTTCGATATCAATTACCGTTCCGAACCACCAAAAGCAGATTACTGGCAAACTCCGCTAGAAACAAGGCAGCGCAAGAAAGGCGACTGTGAAGATTCGGTCTTTCTGTTCTTTTCTCAATTGTCTGAATTGAACATTGATGGGGATGTCGTATGGGGCTGGGTTGTAGACAAGGGTACCTCGGTTGCCTTTGCCCATGTATGGTATCAATTATTTGACAAACGTGGCAGGGCATATATCGTGGAGGGTTTTTCGAAGGAGTGGAACGGGATTATTCCTGAAGAAATGATCAGCGGGAGAGAAGAACGTATGCAGACCCTGGTGTTACGGCATAATCAAATACATGGTACTGCAGATAAAATGATTCCAAAATTTACGGATTCTTTTGAAGACGAGCAATGCTCCTGGAGTGTCTATCTCAGGAATAATACCGCACTCATCAAGGGGATTTTTCAGAAGCTTGCGGATATGTTTACCCGCTACGGACGGCAAAAGAGTCAAGCATCGGCAAGCATTCAGCAGTCAGCCTTTAGCAATTAAAAGACGGAGGCAAAAAAAACCCCGGTCTCCTGTTACCTGCAAACAGGTTCCTCTCTTTTTTTCCCTAAAACGGATGTTCACCTCAGCCAAAACACATAATTATATTCTGAATCTTGCATAAGTGCCAGATTCGGGTTACACCTTGTCGCTGAGCTTAAATACACAGTATTCAGCGCACATGGAACAGACCTCGTCATTTTGGGGACGTCCCTTTTCACGAATACTTCTTGCCACCACTGGATCAATACACGTGCTGAACTGACCTTCCCAATCTCGCTTTCTTCTGAACTGCGACATTTTTTTATCCCACTCCCATGCCGATTTTACACCCTTGGCAATATCAGCCGCATGGGCGGCAATCCGCGCAGCCATGACACCACTCCTTACATCAATCGGGCTGGGCAGGCTCAGATGTTCCGTCGGTGTCACATAGCATAAGAAGTCTGCCCCGGCAGCGGCCGCTATTGCCCCGCCAATGGCAGAGGTAATATGATCATATCCGGGAGCGACGTCCGTGACAATAGGTCCAAGCACATAAAAAGGCACCCCCTTACAGAGCTCCTTTTGCAATTGAACCTGTGCCGTCACCTGATTTAAAGGCACGTGTCCCGGCCCTTCTACCATCACCTGCACGCCGTTATCTAACGCTCTTTGCGCAAGTTCTGCAAGCACATTGAGCTCGTACACCTGCGCCCTATCAAACGCATCTGCCAGGGCGCCCGGTCTCATGGCGTCCCCCAGGCTCAGGGTTACATCATATTCCTTTGCTATAGCCAGTATCTCATCGTAGTTTTCATACAGAGGATTTTCCCTGCCATTGTGGATCATCCATTCTACTAAAAAAGTCCCGCCGCGGCTTACCACACCGCAAATGCGTTTATTTTCTTTCAAATGTTTGAGTACCCCCCTTGTGGCGCCACAATGCACGGTAATAAAATCTACGCCGTCCTCACAGTGTAATCGCACCGCTTCGAGCATATCCTTTGCGGTCATATCAACAATCGACTGTTTCTGCTGGACGGTCTTAACGGCTGCCTCATAAATAGGCACACTCCCTATGGCAACGGATGCCGATCCGACAATCTTTTTCCGTATTGCCCGTAAATCGCCGCCGGTGCTCAGGTCCATTACCGCGTCAGCGCCTGCCTCTTCCGCTGCCCGTAGCTTATCGATCTCTCTGGCGACATCGGCATAATCGGCTGATGTGCCAATGTTGGCATTGACCTTGGTTCTGAGTCCTGTGCCAATACCACAAATTTTTGTAGCTTTACGCTTGTGATTTACCGGAATCACCATCTTGCCCTCGGCAATGCGCTCCCTGATAAATTCAGGGTCAAGGCCTTCATCCTTTGCAACCTGCATCATCTCTGGTGTGACGGTATTTTTTCTGGCCAGTTGTAACTGTGTCATATTTTCCCCGGTCTTTATTCTGAAAAGTTCGGTAGGGGCGAAGCCTTTGCAAAGATTGGCATACATGCATTCATCCCCTACCGAGCAAATGCTTCGCCCCTACTATAAATCTGCACAATTCGCGACATCGTGTCTTTTCTGCGTTCTCTGGGATGAACCATCACCCTTATCCTTTGCATTACCTCTTTCTGCCAGCGCATAAAGTCGCGCCACTTCACGATCTGTTAATTTCCGGTACTTACCGACCTTCAATGCCGGATCATATAAACTGCCTATTCTTATCCGACGCAGGATACGCACCTTATAATTACAGTCAACGAGCATACGGCGGATCTCCCGATTTTTGCCTTCCTTCAACACCATCTCAAACCTGCTTCTTTGCTTTCCCCTATGTACCTTGCGAACTCTTACGGGTTGCGTCTTGCCAAAGGAAAGCCAAACGCCTGATTCCAAGGCCTCGATTGCCGCATCCGACAGGTATCCATCTACTTCTACAAAGTATGTCTTACGCACCTCATACTTCGGATGAGACAGTTTGTTTGCAAGGTCACCGTCATTCGTTACGACAATTAACCCTTCACTCTCCTTGTCCAGTCTGCCAATGGTATATATCCTCTGGGTCACATTTTTTATGATATCAATTGCCTGTAGCCGTTCCAGTTCATCACGATTTGTACATACGTAACCCTTCGGTTTATTCAGTAAAAAATAGATCTTTCGCTGCTTTTGTATCAAGGTGCCGTCACACCGTATCTCACTTTTACTTGCATCGATCGTTGTACCTAAGGTCGTGACCCGCTCTCCGTCAACAGTCACCCTCCCCGCAACGATAACTCTTTCGCATTCACGCCGGGAACCTAATCCCGCTTCTGCCAATATTTTTTGCAGGCGTTCTAACATAAATCCTATTTTTTTACCTTTCTTTTCGCGTCACGCAGCATTTCCTGTGCCTGCTTCCTGGTAATATCCGTCTTTTCACTGCCCCGGATCATATCGGCAATTTCCTCAAGCCGGGATTCCTTTGATAAATTTTCAATACTAGACACCGTTTTACCATTTTTTACCAGCTTACTTACCTTCCACTGCTCATCCGCATAACTGGCAATTTGAGGAAGATGGGTAATACAGATCACCTGGTGTGACCTTGCAATGCTACTCAACTTTTCCCCAATAACCTCCCCCATTCTTCCGCCTATATTGGCGTCGATTTCATCAAAAACCAGCACCGGTGTCTTGTCCACTTTGGCCAATTGGTGTTTAAGCGCCAGCATGACCCGTGAGATTTCACCCCCGGAGGCAATCTTTTTTAACGGCTTTAAATCTTCACCAGGATTGGGTGAGATGAGAAAATCCACCTGGTCAAAACCATGTCTCTTTGCCTCCAAAACCTGTGACTCGCCATTATTATGCAAAAAAGGCGATGTGATCTGAACACAAAACCGTCCGTGAGGAATACCGAGGTCCTGAAGCTCTTTGTTTATCAGAGGAGCCAATTGGTCAGCCGTGGAAAGGCGCTCTTTGGTTAATTCACCGCCTTTCTGTTTTAAAGTGTTCGTCAATGTCTCTATCTCCTCATTCAAATGTTCAGCCGTGGTTCCTTCCTCTGAAAGCAGCTTCAATTTTTCTGACACCTCATCCCGATACGACAGGATTTCTTCCACCGTGGTTCCGTATTTGGACTTTAATTTTCTGATGGTGTTTAAACGCTCTTCGATATATTCTAACCTTTGAGGGTCATAGTTAAATCCGTCCCGGTATTTCCCTAAAGAAAAAGCCGTGTCATCCAACTGATACGCCGATTGACTGGAATCATCGAATATCTTTTGCAGGGTGTCATCAAGTTTTGCAACCGATTGCAATTCACGCATGACAGATTTCAACTTTTCCAGAATAGCATCGGAAGACTCATAAAGCTGTGAATAACATGAGGAGACGGTGCTAAAAATTTTTTCTGCGTTACTTAAGAGGATTCTTTCCTTTTCAAGTTCTTCTCCCTCACCTGCTTTGGGTTGTGCTTTATCAATCTCATCGATTTGGAAGGCATACAAATCCATCATCTGTCTTCGTTCCTGCTGATTATTTTTCAAGGTGTCCCGCACCATGGTCTTTTCTGTGAACTGCTGGTAGACTTGCGCAAACTGTTCCCGTAACGGGGAGATCCCGCCAAAATCGTCCAGGATATAAAGTTGGTTCATGCCATGCAGCAAGGTTTCATGCTCGTGTTGACCATGAATGTTGACCAGGATATCTCCAATTTCTTTCAGCGTGGATACCGTGATAGGAACTTCATTGAGGCGGCATCTGCTCCGTCCGCTTGTATCAATACTTCTTTGAAGCAGAATTTCTTCTTCCATGCCGCTGTTATCTGATACCTTTTGAATCTGCTTCAGAAGGCTTTTATCGTTAATGAAAAATTTACCGATTACCGTTGCCTCTTCTTTGCCGCTCCTCACAAGATCAGCGGTCGCCCGCCCGCCAAGGATAAAATTAAGAGCGCCGATGACCATTGATTTTCCTACACCGGTCGCCCCGCTAAACACGTTCAACCGCTCACAAAGGTTAATGGTAACTTTGTCTATCAATACAAAATTCGTTATGTAAAGCTCCTGCAGCATGGTTATTTTCCGCCATTTTCTGCAAACATGTTATTGTATTTTTGAGCCTGGCTTTATATCCTTTTCCGTTGTGAGGATTACCACGTGCCCGCCATCCTTTGCAGCCAGCAACATTCCCTGACTTTCCACCCCTCGCAAGGTTGCAGGCGCCAGGTTATTTACAATAACGATTTTTTTCCCAATCAGATCTTCCGGGTTGTAAGCGCTTCTAATCCCGGCAACAATCTGCCTGCCTTCCAGCCCGTCACCCGCATCAATCTTCAGGATTAGAAGTTTGTCTGCGTTTGGGTGAGGTTCTGCGTGCTTTACCTCGGCAACCCGCAGGTCTATCTTCAAAAAATCCTCAATCGAGATCATGTGAACCTTTCATAAAACAAAAAAATACGCCTTATAAACGTATCTATAGTAAATGTAAAAAAGTTGTCATCGCGAACGAAGTGAAGCAATCCAAGCAGCAACGATTGCTTCGGGCTATCGCCCTCGCAATGACACGCGCGTGGATACTTATTTATTGCGTTTACTATAATTTAGTATCACACTCGTTTTGGGATACTGCCAAGTTTGCAGCAAGTTATAAAAAGGCTTACTTATTTTTTTATAAATATAACGATTTTTGAAAAATGTGTCAATGAATTATCACGGGTGGTAAGATTTTCCCCTGATGCATGCTTCCTAGGCAGGATTTGGCTGCTCTGGCCTGAAGCTCATTGGAATACTGAGGTTTACTGCTTGAGACCACAGGAATCTATGGCCCCGAAAAGGCTGCTCTTTTTTACACCGTCTGGAGCGCTCTCACTTCGCGAGCAAAGTCATATTCTTCTGGCTATTGACAAGATTCCGCCCCGAGGTGCGCCACGGTTGCAGGGGCGAAACAATTGCTGGTTTGAGTATAAACGAATTTATACCAATACTGGCAATTGCTTCGCCCCTGCTTCTTGAAAAAGCTAAATTGTTACAAATCTTCAAACGATTACCACAATTCGTAACCGGAGAAATGTCTCCTCACAAAATTATTTCATTCGAAATGCTTATTTCTTCGCCTTCTGTTTTGTCTTCTGCTTTGTTTTTGTGCTGGGTTTTGAAGAGACCTTTGGCTTTGCTTTTACCTCAATTTTGCCTTTGGGTTTTTCTTTTCCCATGAGGATCTGTTCGGCTATTTCGCTATCGGCATCCATGATATATTTTAAGCCAGTAACTTCAGCCGCCTCACGAGTCAGGGTGACGACATCATCTCTTGTTAAATGCTCTAATGCAAATTTTCTTGAACCGCACATTAACTGCCGTAAACCCTGAGATAACCGCTGATAATATGAATAAACCCCAACTGCCCCGGGAGGCACTTCCCGCCCGTTGGAACCGAACAATCGTTTTACTTTAGATGCCAAAACGAAAATTTCATCCATCGTCTTGCCGTAGGGTTCTATTGCTTTGTCAACTGAGTTCTTATTGACCTGATCGGCAACTAACTTCCCAACATGTGCCGCACACAGCGGAGAACGCGCCATTCCAACAGCTTTGACATAAGGAGCGCCAAGCGCAAAGGCCTTAAAAATATCATCCTCAAACGCAAATCCGCCGGCAAGGATAACGTCAGGCACATACTGCCCCTTTGAAGCTAAGGTGTGGATATAATTATAGGTAAGGGAAGCGATGTATAACGTTGGCACACCCCATTCGTTCATCATATGCCATGGGCTCATACCTGTGCCGCCGCCAGCCCCATCTACGGTCAAAACATCAACTCCGGCGATAGAACAATAACGGACTGCCCTGGCGAGGTCAGCCGGCCGATAGGCGCCCGTCTTCAGGAACACATATTTTGCGCCAGCCTTCCTTAATGCTGCAACCCGCCGTACAAATCCTTCTTCGTTGACCATTCCAACCCGTGAGTGTCTTTCAAATTCCTTAAATGCCTTGCCAAAGACTGCGGCTACATTCGTATCATAGGGGTCAGGAAGCACGATGTAACCACGGTCTCGCAATAATCTGGCTTTTTCAAGGGAGTTTATCTTAACCTCTCCGCCGATATCCTTGGCGCCCTGCCCCCATTTCATTTCTACGGCCTGTACTCCTAATTTGTTGATACCGTACTCAAGGACACCTAATCTGCCATCTTCCACATTTTCTTGCATCACAATAACGCCGTAACCATCCTTTTGCCATTCCTGAAAGGTTTTTACCCGATATTCAAGATCTGGGCAGTGGGTTATTTTTCCGTTCTCTAACCTGGTATTGACGTCCATGCCACCTACATTTTCACCAATCGTAAGTCCCGTCCCGGAAATTGAGGAACCGATAGCCAGTCCATCCCAGTGTGTCTTGGCAACATTTGTCGAACCCAAGCCCGGAATCATAATCGGCAATCTTAACTTGATTCCCTTGTCCTTCCCCAGCCTCGTTTCCGTGTTTACATTCTCAAAAATTGCCTTGTCACTGTCGGCTTCAATTCCCACGGCTCCAACCGCCGTTCCCATGATATTGAGATGTGAAAAATCTACCGGATAATCTTTATCTGCCCCGGCGGTGATAATGCCAAAGGGTTGTGGATACAAATTTTCCGCTGCTCTAAACGCGGACTTTCCGATCTCGCATATACCCGGACAATCATCCACGCAAACCGAGCACATGCCGCTGGCGGGTGTCCGGTCATTTGGTGTCCTATTCTTTGTACGTGTTGCCGCTGACGCGTTTGGCTTCGAGAAAGACATTTCCAAACCCCTTTCTGATGAATTATATTTGTCAACCTAAATGATTAATGAAATAATGAAAATATGGTATTTATCATTTGTGATTTAAAATGTGCATATATACACCTTTTCAAATTTACTGTCAATACAATTCTCTGATACAATATTTTGATAAAACATGAGAGCATTTTAACAAAGACGCATATAAGATGCCAAAGCATGAAATTGGTTTTTCTTTTGCGGGAAATTTTACCTCCTGAGGTTGTATCTTGCTTTAATTACCTTGAGTTGTGGTAATAAAGAATTATTATTTGTTTGTAAATAAAAAAACGCCGCTATATAATCCAATTGTAAAAAGAAGTATGTAAAGTAGCATGTTGGCTGAAAAAAACCTGCAAGAGAAACGTTTGGGAAGAACAGTTTCGTAACGATTTACTTCACCATGATAGGGGGGTGATAAGCTGTGAAAGCACGGGTAAAAACTGGAATACATAACAAAGAGTCCGTAAAAGAGAAGGTCAAAACAATTAAGAAAGAAGTGGGGAAGGTCATTGTCGGCCAGGAAGAACTGATCGAGGGTATCATTATTGCTTTGCTCTCAGATGGTCATATCCTCCTGGAAGGTTATCCCGGACTTGGAAAGACCGTTACGGTAAAAACCGTTGCCCGGATATTGGATGCAAAATTCCAAAGAGTTCAATTTACTCCCGATCTTGTCCCCGGAGATATTACCGGATTTGAAATGTGGGACCCGGAAACAAGGAAAAGCAGGATACAAAAAGGCCCGGTTTTTACCAACTTACTCCTTGCCGATGAAATTAACCGTGCACCTGCAAAGGTACAGAGCGCCTTACTTGAAGCAATGCAGGAAAAGCAGGTAACGATCGGGCGGGAGACCTATCCGCTGGAGAAATTATTTCTCGTGCTGGCGACGCAAAATCCGATTGAGATTTCGGGGACGTATCTGTTGCCCGAAGCCGAGATAGACCGGTTTATGTTCAAACTGAAAGTCAATTATCCGGCATACGGAGACGAAAGAGAAATCACCGAGAGGCAGATTCGGGACGAGGAAGCAGAACTAGCGGTTGTTTTATCCCCCAAAGAAGTGCTTTCCTTCCGGCATATGATTTCCGAATGGTTGCCTTTGCGTGAAACGTCGGTCACCATAAAATATATTACCCGATTAGTGAGGGCAACAAGACCGGAAGAAAGCAATGGTACATTAAAAAATCTGGTGATGTATGGCGCGTCACCCAGGGCATCCATCGCCTTAGCGCGGGCGTCCCGTGTGTATGCCTTTATTCACGGAGAAGATATGGTATTGCCCGAGCATATCCACAAGATGGCTTATCCCGTCTTACGGCACAGAATCATCCTTACCCATGAGGCGGAATCTCAGGGCGTTGATTCTGACGAAATTATTGAAAAAATCCTTCATCAGGTACCCATCGTGGAATAAACCAGATGAAGAAAAGGATACGGCTTACTTTGCAACGATTGATTGGGAACCTCTTTGCAGGATCATTTTCCAGCTACATGAATGCACTGCATGGTCTGGAATTTGACGAACTACGGCAGTACCAACCGGGAGATGATTGTAAAGCCATCGACTGGAAGGCAACGGCAAAGACGGGCAAGCTTCACGTGCGCATGAAATTCGTTGATAAACGGGTAACCATCATGTTCGTAATAGACAAAAGCCGTTCGGAGAAGTTTGGGTCGTTTATCCATACAAAAGAAGAGGTTCAATCAGCCATCCTCTCTCTTCTTGTCCATGCCGCTTCAGAAGCAGGTAATGAAATAGGCTTTCTTACCTTTACTGACAAGGTAGAAAACTTCATTCAGCCGAAGGCCGGTGAAAAAGAGGCGTTAATCAACGTAAAAGAAATTTTATCTGAACCACCTTCAGGCAGCTACACTGATTTCCATACAGCGTTTACCTTTTTGAGCGAAAAAATTCTCCAGCCAGCCCTCGTATTTATTTTGTCAGATTTTTTAGCGCCTTACAATTACGAGCAATCGATGAAAGCGCTTTCCTATTTTCATGAGATAATTCCTGTGATTGTTTCAGACAGAATGGAAACAACCTTGCCTTACGCAAGGGGCTTTCTCACCGTACAAGATATGGAGACCGGCGCCATAAAACCGCTGGATATTTCAACAGCACAAGAAAAGTTTTTGCCTTACATGACTTTATTGAGGAAATTGAATATAGATCATATTTCATTATTTACCGACGAAGACGAGGAACTTTGGGTAAAAAAAATCTCTGAGTTCTTCGACAGACGCATCAGGAGAGGGGGAAGGAGGAGAAGATGAGATACATTGGGATCGTTGTATGGATAGGTATTATCAGTATGGTTTTACCGGGAAATTGTTTTACCCGTGCGTATGCACAAGAGCAGCCCCGGATACAAGAAGAGGCAGAGGAGGGAGGCGAATTTGCGCTGACAGACCAACCGCTTGAAATTTGGACATTTCTTGACGATCACCGGGTAATTACCGGCAAGACGCTGCATCTAACGGTTCAGGTTATGTGGAAGTTGGGGGTAACAGTTAATCTGGAAGGGATGGAGAAGATCAATCTTTCGCCATTTACGATAGAAGGCGTAACCATAGGGGAACGCCAAATCTTTGATAATGAACATGATTATGCCGTCGTCACCTACGCCCTTTCTTTGCCTTCTGACATCAAGTCGGGTATTTATTCAATTCCCTCTTTTTCTCTTTCCTACAGGAATGAAGTTGATAAGACTGAAGGTACGGCAACCTCTGCACCCATTGCCATTAAAAAGGTGGCAATCCTTATCGAAGGCAAGGTGGATAAGGACGTTATCACCATTGGCGATCATATTACTTATACCCTTACCATACGGCATGAAAAAAATGTAACCATCTTGTGGGAAAGCATTGAAAAACTGAATTTTTCCCCATTTGAAGTCTTACAAAAGGATATCAAAAAAACTACGGAAAGGAATGTTGAGAAGGTATCGATAACCTACACACTTTCATTATATGAATGGGGGGGGAAAAAAAAGGCTCAGGAAATCCCCGGACTAACGGTTTTATATTACGGTGGGTCACCTTCACAATCCAATACGGCGAAAGCCGAGCGTTTGCTTATTGAAACACAAGAAGTCAAGACCACTTCTATTCCCATTATTTTAAACAGTCTTCTCAAAGCGGTGGACGTGCCATTAGAAGGAATCAAGGGTCCGATGTTCTATTCAAGGAGACATACCTTTTTCCATGGATATTTACCTATGGGTATAGGCGTTATTTTGTTTGTCTTTTTGGGGACAGCGACGTTGCGTTCTGTGGTGGGAAGATTATCGTCCGCACCGCCAAAACCAGTGGCTGAAACTCCACACATTGTTTTGGAGAGACTGAAAAATACCCTGGCGTTATTTCAGTATACAGAAGATGATGCACTCAACCGAAATAATATTCACAACGTGAACAAGGCGCTGAGGGCGTATATGGGTATGCTTATTGGCATTTCAAATGAAAGGGCACAATCTGCCACGACATCGGACTTCCTGAAATACAACACACAAAAACACCTCCCGGAAGAAATTTCAACGATCACCCAAACCGTGTTAAAGCAGCTCGATGAACTGATCTTTGGAAGACATATGGGAAAAGAGGCCGTAGACAGAATGCTGGAGGGCATTAAAGAAATTATCGAAAGAACTAGCCTTAAGATTTCTTAAATTAGGCTGCCTCCGGCAGCGACTTTAAGCTCCCCTCTAGAAAGAGGGGCCGGGGGTGTGTTATGGCAGATTTACACACCCCTTTATCCCCTCTTTTTAGAGGGGACTTACAAAACTTTGAAATTCCTATACATTGAATTAGATTCTTCGCTTCGCTCAGAATGACAAACAGTGTCATTCTGAGGGAGTGAAGCGACCGAAGAAACTTTTTTTGAAATTCCAAAACGTCCAGGTACCGAGACATGACCCTTGCAAATCCGTTACTCCTTCTGCTTCTCATCCCTTTTGCCTTCTTATATTATTTTTGGCGGGAGAAGAAGTTCCTTGGGTATTCCAGCCTCTCCTGCGTTAAAGAGCCCGTAGGGTTCAGGATGACGGTAACCCGTCTCAATAAACCCGTTTTTTTTGGCGCCGTATTTTTTGCAATTATTGCCATCGCACATCCCCAAACCAGGTATTATCAGGAGGAAACAGCCCTTCAGGGACGCGAAATAGCTCTTTCCGTAGATACCTCTTTTAGCATGACGGGAACGGCCATCGAAACGATAAAAAAAATTGTTGGTGATTTTATTAAAAAACGCTCGAATGATCTCGTGAGTATCACCATCTTTGGCACTGATGCAGCCCTCATTGTTGTACCCACGATGGAAACTCAACTGCTGGAAAAATCTCTGGAGCGTGTGCAGGCTTCTCAGGTGGGCTATCAGACGTCCATTGGAGAAGGCCTTTTTACCTCCCTTGCGGCGCTGTTTGAAAAAGAGATGGGAAAGCAATTTACCATAAAGGAATTGAGAAATAGCATTAATAAAGAATATCTTGCCGATTATGCTATTTCTTTTGCCAAGGAGATGGAAAAGCGGCAGGTGCTCAAAAACAAGCTCATTGTTCTCTTTACCGATGGGATATACAATATTGGCATTTCGCCCACCAGGCCTCTGCGCTTACTGAAGAGAATGGGAATAAAGGCATATGTCGTGGCAGTCAAGGCATCGGATGTAACGGGCGTAGACCCGGAAGTTGCAGCACAGCATATTGAGGAATTAAAAGAGGCGGTCGAGTCAACCGGAGGACGGTATTACCACGCGGAGAATTTTGAAGAGGTTGCCAGGTTTTACGATGAGATCGACGCGAGGGAAAAAGACAAAATTGTCATAGAAACCGTGGTAAAGAGAAAAGACCTTTATATTTATCCCACCATTGCAAGTATTGCGCTTCTTTTCGTTGCTATTTTTATAGAACATGTCTGGATACGAATCCCCTGACATGGCCCCCGGCGCTATAGCATGCTCGTATCACGCAAAAATTTCCTTTTCAGTTTTTTCGAATACGTTATAGTAAACGCAAGAAGAAAGTTGTCATTGTGGGCGAAGTGAAGCAATCCAAACTGTAGAGATTGCTTCGGGCTATCGCCCTCGCAATGACAGGTGCGTGTGTCCTTATTTACTACGTTTACTATAGATGCCGTGTGGAAAATACTAAATGATAAACAAATTTTATAACGCAGCATGGCCGTAACCAAGTTCTCCTTTTTCATCAAAAGCACAACTCCTTTTTTCTGCCTGTTTACTTCCTCATATTTACTTACCCGGACCAAAAGACCGTGAAACTTGACAAGACGTGATATAGTTGGTATTATTACTTAACCATTAGTTGTGAGTATGCAATTCTTTTACCATACACCTTCATGCGACATATTCTGACGATTCGATACGGTGTTCTAAAAAACACATCTGATTTTCATACATCCTTTGACTCCCTCAAAAAAGGCGATCCGGTTATAATTCGTTCTCATCGAGGCGTAGAGTTTGGCGAAGTAGTCACGAAGGTCAAAGAAATTAACGATGATATCCCAACGGAAAGTTTTGGAGAAATTCTACGAAAAGCCACCCCTGACGATAAGGAGAAGCAGAAAAAAATCCACGATGAATTAATTCCTGTTGAATTCAAGTTTTGCCAAAAAAAAATAAAAGACCACAACCTCCTCATGAAATTGGCGAATGTTGAACACCTCTTTGGAACCAAAAAAATTATCTTCTACTATCTTGCTAACGGACGTGTAGATTTCCGTGATCTCGTAAAAGATTTGGCAAAAGAATACCAGGCCCGCATAGAGATGAAGCAGATCGGGGTTCGTGATGAAGCACGGCTTTTAGCTGATTACGAACACTGCGGACGAGAACTGTGTTGCAGGTCCTTCCTTAAAAATCTCGAACCTGTTACCATGAAAATGGCAAAAAACCAGAAAGCCACGTTAGACCCCTCCAAGATATCAGGTCGATGTGGACGACTCATGTGCTGTTTACGTTATGAAGACAAAGTCTATGAAGAATTAAAATACACCTTACCGAGAAAAGGTTCCGTGGTCAAAACTACGCAAGGAGTTGGTGAAGTCGTTAATTATGATGTATTACAACAACAGGTTACCATTGAACTGGAGAATGGAAGCAGGATTAATACATCAATTTCTGATATTACTGATAGGGTAAGAGACCCATTGCGACAAAAAGAAACAGCCTGTGATCGCCACTGCGAAAAGGATTGTGGTCTTGAGTAAAAACACTTTTTACCTTACCACACCTATTTATTATGTCAATGACATACCACATATCGGGCATTCTTACACTACTATTGCCGCTGACGTACTGGCTCGATATAAGAGAGCCAGGAACCTCAATGTATTTTTCCTGACAGGAACAGACGAGCATGGGCAAAAGATCCAAAAAGCGGCACAAGCCTGCAATAAAACTCCTATAGAGTTTGTGAATGAGGTGGTAGAAAAATTCAAAACCTTGTGGAATGATCTCAATATCTCTCATGATGATTTCATACGGACAACTGAGGAACGGCATTGCCGTCGCGTCAAAAAAATCTTTCAACAAATCCGCGAGAACGGCGATATATACCTGGGAGAATATGAAGGATGGTATTGCATTCCCTGCGAAAGTTTCTGGATCGAATCACAACTGAAAGAAAAAAAATGCCCTGAATGCAACCGGTCTGTCGAAAAAGTAAAAGAAAAAAACTATTTTTTCCGGTTGTCAAAATATCAGAAAAGTATTCTTGAATATTATGATAAACACCCTTCTTTTGTCCAGCCAGAATCGAGAAGAAATGAATTATTGCAGAGGATCAAATCTCAGATAGAAGATGTCAGTATTAGCCGTTCTGCCGTAGAATGGGGCATTCCCGTTCCTTCGGATCCAACCCATACAATCTATGTCTGGATTGACGCACTTCTGAACTATATTACTGCATTAGGTTATGATGACGACTTGCCAACATTTCAAAAATATTGGCCTGCAAGCGTCCATATCATTGGAAAGGAAATCTTGTGGTTTCATGGAGTCATCTGGCCGGCAATACTCATGTCGTTAAAAATAGATTTGCCTTTAAAAATCTTTGCGCACGGTTGGTGGACGATTGAAGGCCAAAAGATATCGAAATCTTTAGGAAATGCAATAGACCCCCTCAGTATTATCCGATCTTATGGTACAGACGCTTATCGCTATTTTTTACTGAGGGAAGTCCCGTTTGGGGTAGATGGAAATTTCTCTTATAGCGCTCTCATTCAGAGAATAAATTCTGATCTCGGCAACGATCTTGGCAATCTATTACAACGCACATTAACCATGATCGAAAAATATTTTCAGGGAATCATCCCTGAAGCTCCTCCTGATGATGAGCTAAGGATAGCATCACGAGTTACCCTTGATAAAATGGACCGTGAAATGGACGAACTCCAGTTTAGCAGGGCGCTAGAGATTATTTGGGAATTTATTGGCAGCGCCAATAAATTCATAGAAGACAAAAAACCCTGGTTGCTGGCCAAAACAAGCGAGACACGGTCACAGCTTGCCGCAGTCATCGGCACCCTGGCACAAGCTATCAAAGACATTTCTGTTTTCATCTATCCGTTTATGCCAACAACCGCTGCAGAAATCCAACGGCAACTTGGTATCTTAGAAGGCAATCAACCCCCTTGTTTAGCATTGCAACAACGTTTTAAGGAAGGCATAGTCACGTGTAAGGGGAGACCCTTATTCCCGCGGATCGAATCCGTTTAACCTTTTTTAATATTTGGAGTTTTGGAGTAATGGACATGACAAAGGCATGGGACAAGATAAAAGAGATTATGAAAAAAGACCCTCGCTATTCTCTGCAAGCTTATCAATTTGTATTTGAGGCCCTTGACTATACCACAAACATGCTTGGAAAAAATCAACATAAAACAACAGATGCTGATCGCCATGTAACCGGGAAGCAACTTATGGAGGGTATCAGAAAATATGCTATAAAACAATTCGGTTTTATGTCTTTAACCGTATTCGAACTCTGGGGCATACAGCAAGATGCAGATTTTGGAAATATCGTTTTTAACCTGGTGGAAAGCGGACTTATGGGGAAAACCGAAACAGATTCACCGGATGACTTTAAAAATATTTACGATTTCAAGAAGGTCTTCGATGAAGGATTCAAGTTTGACGGGAAATACGACATCCATTTATCGCTCAAAGCATTAGGGATTAAGAAAAGATAGTCGTTACGCATCTTTGGTACAACGAAATCCGACATTGTTATCTTTCCCTTCGGGATAACTACAACTTCGATAGGCACTCCTCAGAATATAATGATGATTGAGCCACGACCCACCCCTCACCACGCGAAATTTTGCTTCCTCATACCAATCTTCACACCATTCCCAAACATTGCCAGCCATGTCGTAACAACCATAAGGGCTCACACCTTCTTTTCGATTACCAACCGGCGCCGGGGCACCCGTGTTGGGATCCTGGTTGTAAACCGCTTTCATGCTATCCGGTTGTATATTTCCCCATGGATATTCTCTGCCATCAGCTCCACGTGCCGCTTTTTCCCATTCCACTTCCCTGGGAAGTCGTTTGCCTGCCCATTTTGCGTAAGAAACAGCGTCCTTCCAGCTAATGCCCACTACTGGCTGTGCTGGTTTATTAAATCGCTCATTGTTCCAAAATAAAGGTTCCTGTGACCCTGTCTCGTCGAGAAATTTTTTGTATTGTAAATTCGTTACGGGAAATCTATCAATATAAAAAGCCTCAACCAAAACAACCTTTCTTTCCTCACCCATAATAAATTCACCCGACGGCACAAGAACCATCTCCGATCCGTCTTTCTCATTTATGATACTCTCCAACATCGTCATGTTTGTAACACCTATAGCAAAGAAAAGGTTTAAGATTAATTAACAGAGCTTTTCTTCCCTCTCTCCAGAGGCAATTGCCGAAAACATTTTTTAAAGAAATACGCACCCTTGTCTTTCATTCCCTGTCACCCTCTGTCATCAAAAGCCAGGGGTATTTTTACTATATCACCCTCTTTTATCTTATGTGCTTTAAACCAGCCATCATTCATCTCAAGGGCATATTTGACTTTTTCCCTTGAAACGTGGGTATCCAAGCTATAGGGTTTCATGGATTCAATTTGCACAATCCGGCCATCTGCCTTAATAAAGGCTATAGAGAGGGGAATCCGAGTGTCTTTCATCCAGAACGACAGATGTTTCTCTTTCGGAAAAACAAAGAGCATTCCTTCATTATTACCTAATCTATTGCGGTACATCAAACCTAAAATGTGCTCTTCAGGAGTAGCTGCCAACTCTATTTCCAACTCGATCCCGGCTACATTTATCGGCAATACTTTGGTTCTTTTTGACGCATCACAATAAGCCGTCATGATACCTGTGCATACAACCCCCATGCATATGAAAAGTATCAGGAGGAAAGGAAAACCACAACTTCTCTTTATATCCATGTCATCATTCTCTCACAATTATATCCAGAGATATTTTACGAACCTCAAAACTAAAGTCAACCTATTTCTAAACTTGACTTACTCCAACCAACCAGATATAGTGCTGATCATGCGCTTGGATAAACTTTCTTACAAGATTTTCAACACTATAACGAAACACCGGCTTATGAAGCCTCATGATTCAATCATTGTCGGGGTATCCGGAGGACCCGATTCTGTTGCTCTCATTAAAATTCTCCATGCCATCAATTCTGCTAAAAATCTGAATCTGAGTTTGTTTTTAGCGCACCTTAATCACCAACTACGGGGAAAGTCTTCGGAAGAGGATGCACAATTTGTCCAAAAATTATCAAACAAACTTTCCCTCCCCTTCATTCTGAAAAGCGTAAATATTGGAGAGATTGCCGCCCAAACGAAGCGTTCAATTGAAGAAACCGCCCGGAGAGAACGATATAAATTTTTTATGGAATCGGCACAAGGATATAGCGCTTCTGCCGTAGTAACCGGGCATACTGCCGATGATAACACAGAAACCATTCTTCACCGGATAATCCGGGGAACAGGAACGCTGGGACTCGGGGGAATACCCCTAAAACGCCCATTAACTACAGGTTCTCCGATATACCTTGTACGTCCCCTTCTCTTCGTCTGGAGAAAAGAAATTATTGAATACCTTGGCGAAAAACACTGCAACTACAGAACCGATGCCTCCAATGATGAGCTAGTGTACCTCAGGAATAAGATACGGCTCGAATTGATCCCTTTCCTGGAAAATCAGTACAACCCCAATGTAAAAAACCTCTTGATACAACTATGCCAAATTCTCAATCTGCAGAATGAGTTTTTAGTCACGGAAGCAAAAAAAATATTGCAAGCCTCTACTGTAGAAATAAAGCATGATTCGTATACCATTGATACCCGCTGTTTAACACAGTATCCGAAGATATTGCAATATTTCGCATTGAGGGAAATTTTGAGCACCTTGCAGGCCCCATTAAACGAGATCACGTATGATCACTATACAAAGATATTGGATGAAATAGCCAGGAAAGGGAAAGGACGTCACTACCAATTACCTGAAAAACTTTCCTTATGGCACGAACACGGCATGCTTCATTTTCAAAAAGACCTTCTTCCTACACAAAGCAGAGCGTCATCAGAAACCATGATCCAAATACCGGGAATAACGCCTGTTCCTCCTTTGGGACATTTGATAGCTAAGATATCAGACACGCAGAACTTCTCCCTGGAAACCCACAAAAAGCATAAAACAAGGACTGAAGAGGCGCTCGATATGAACAGCATCATTATGCCGCTTTCTGTAAGAATGCGCAAAGACGGTGACATGATTTCCCCGATTGGTACCCATGGACACAAAAAACTGAAAGACCTCTTTATTGATAAAAAAGTACCGGTAAAAGAACGCGATGCCATCCCCATTGTTGTAATGAATAATCAGCCTGTGTGCGTTATGGGAATCTGTATAGACAACAAGGTAAAGATTACTGCCAACACGAAAAAAATTATAACCCTTGCCTTCCACAGGAACGACGAGAAAACAATGTTATAAATACCCGTTTCACCGATCTGTGAGTGGAATGTGCCATTTCAAATATTTTCCATGGAAACAGCTATTCGCCTACAAGCTTTTTAAATTCAGAATTTTTACTGAGGGTTAAAAGATCGGGATTCTTCCTGGCTAAATCTTTGTATTGAGGATTCAACTCGACGGCTTTTCTTAAAGAGACCAAGGTGTTTTCCTCATCTGAAAGCAAGGCGTATGCGCAGGCCTTATTGAACCATGCTGCATCAAAATCCGGCTTTATCTTTAATGCCTTGTCATATTCCTCTATCGCTTCCCTGTGATTTCCCATGGTATCCAACAAAAGCCCTTTATTGTTGAATGCCACAAAGAAGTCAGGTTTAACCTGGACAGCCTTGTCATACGATTCAAGCGCTTCTTGTCTTTTCCCCATTTCCTCAAACACATATCCCTTATAATTCCATGCTTCATGAACATTCCCGCTCAGTGTCGCTGCCTTATCAAAGGCTTGTAACGCTTCGGAATATTTTTTTAATTGCTTGAAAGCAAGCCCCTTATAGATCCATACGTCAAAGGAATCAGGTTTAATATTCAGCGCCTCATCAAACGTCTTAATTGCTTCTTCATAATTTTGAAGTTGTACGAAGGCATAGCCCTTTTCTGCCAGCGCTTCATTTTTAATCTTCGCCTGCCGTGGTATGGTTGCCGCTTCTTCATCGCTGACGATTTGGCACACTTTATCGAAAGCCTGCACAGCATCCGCATATTTTCCCAAACTCAATAAAGTAAATCCCTTTTTATTCCATACTTGAGGATAATCAGGTCTTAGCTTAATAGCAGCGTCAAAAACCTTTATTGACTCTTCAGGCTTACCTAATTTAAACAACTCACAGCCCTTGTTCGTCATGGTTTCATACGAGTCCGGCTGTATCTTTAATGCCCTGTCATATGCAGTAACTGCTTCTGCATATTTCCCAAGGCGCGACAATGCCAATCCTTTATTCGTCCATGCACCATAGGAATCCGGTTGAATATCTATGGTCTTTTCATAGGCGGTAAGCGCTTCATCATACCTGCCTAAGGCATCCAGGGCAAGCCCCTTCCCGTTCCAGGCGGCATAAGAATCAGGTTTTAATTCAATTGCCTTGTTGAATGCACGCACCGCCCCTTCATAGCTGCCAAGATCGGCAAGAGTAAAGCCTTTATCTGCCCACGCTGCGTGTTCTGTGGGTTTTATCTCAATGGCTTTATCATAAGCCTCAACGGCCTCCGTATATTTCCGCAATCTTACATAACAGTTTCCCTTGTTTATCCACGCTTCATAATACTTTGGTTGAATAGCAATGGCCTTATCATACGCCGCCAGCGCCTCTGTTCTCCTCTCAGGGATTTTTACCAAAGCCAACCCCTTGTTATTCCATGCTTCGTGCTCATCAGGCCGTATCTTGAGAATCCGATCATAGGTCTCAATTGCTCCATCAATATCCCCGACATGATCCTGCACATTCCCCTTATTGTAAAGTGCCATCAGATCATCAGGTTTTATTTCCAATGCCTTGTTGACCGCCCTTATTGCTTCATCATACTTACCCGCATGGTCCAGAGACCTTCCTTTCATATACCATGCCTCATAATAATCCGGTTTGAGCTTAATCGCTTCTTCAAACGATACGATAGCTTCCGGATATTTGCCAAAATAGTCAAGCACAACACCTTTACTGCACCACGCCTCGAAGGCATCCGGTTTCAGTCGTATTGCAGCATCATAGGCCCCAAGCGCTTCCTGATACAACTGTTTTCGAACGTATGCATCTCCCTCTTCCATACACGCTTCATAATTTTCAGCAGCGCGTACTATGCCTTTTATGTTAGCAAGCAGTATGCACACCATAATCGGTACCATCATCGCTTTTTTCATCATGGCTACCTCCTTTCGCTACGCGCGAAATGAAAAAATCCCGCACGATATCACAAGCCACCAAACCCTGTGTTCGCTCCTTTTATCGTTATGATATCCCCGTCTTCCAGGATATATGGAGTATTATTCCCGCGTCTTTCCACCAATTTACCGGTATAAAGTATTGTTTCACCATCATGGAATTTTAATACTTTATCTTTTTTTGCCAAACTGATCTTTACCTCTACATCCCCTTTCTCCTTGTGCATTATTCCCATGCGCAAACCAGTAGCAACGTTTACATTTTTATGCACAATCTGTCCCGTCCAACTAACATATTTCCCCTTGTATTTCTCCCATGCAATTTCCTTTTGCGCTTCTGATGCCTTACTCTCCTTGCCAAAGATACTGTCCAGATCCTCAAACGAGTCTATAAGGAATATTTTTTTTGGTCCTTGTGAAACAGGCACAACATAAGGATCCTCAGTTAAATTGCTGTCATGCACCGGCTTGGGAAGGGTATTCACGATATCAAGCACATCACCATCTTCCAGTTTATACGGAAACACCCTGGTTACCCGTGAAGTAAGCTTTCCTGTATAAGTCACGGTATTACCAAATTTCGCCTGAGAAAAATGTTTCTTGTGGGCTGAATTTAACTTTATCTCAACACTGGTATCCCCGTATTTTATACTCATCATCCAGCCCGTAACCAGTCCCCATCCAATATATGCCACCTCTCCCTTCCATTTAATTCTTTTACCCTCACACCGAAGCCACAAACTCTCTTTCTGCTCATCAGATAAGTCACTTGTCATTCCAAAGACTTTATTAAATTCTTCAAAACTCATATTGATAAACCCCTGAGAGGTCTCTGTTATAACAACCCCATAGTTCGATGCTATAATCCGACTTTCCGATTCCAATTCTTTTGGAGCAATTTCTGATATCGCTGTATCTGCAGGTTTCCCGATCTCTTTTCCTTCAATAACCGCACGCTCTTTTCTACCCGTGGTTCCTCCTTCCTGAAATAATTGGTCAAATTTCCTTTGATACTTAACCACGAGTTTTGTTTCGTCACTAAAAATCATATCATAACGATTATCGTTGCTAACATTTTTCCTCCAGGGATATGATCCCATAGCCAGTAATTGAGCATCAAAAATAGCAAAATTATTTTGCATGCTTCCTTTTTGAGACAAGACCTTTATTGCAAACTTCTTATCCTTGTCAAGACCCGCCAACGCGCCTTTCATTAAGGCGCGTTTTTTACCAACGAGGATCCTGACATGCACCCCCCGTTCCTGCGCCTTAACAAGGGCATTGAGAAAATCATGGGCGGTTATATCAGAAACCGCGATATCTATAGAGTCGCGGCACCCTTCAATAGCGTTTAAAATTTGCCCTTTAATCTCCCGAGATGCAAAATACACATCTGAAGAAAAAGCCCTCTCGTGCACATAAAAGAGTAAAATCCACGTTGTAATGATAACACTCCAATAGCTTTTCTTAAAATTCATAATTCTCCTATTCGTGATGTTTCCTGGAACAAAATACGGTTTGATTTCTGTTTTTACCAGAAATTACATCTTACTTACGCATTTACGCTCCCTGACTTCGTCTCCTTTATTAAGGGAAAGAAAGTGAGGGCTATTTTAACTGCAATGCATTACACGGCGTAATGCATGAAAACTCCATAATTTTATCAATGCATAAGGGAGAATGCAAGCTTTATGGAAGTCTTATCCAACTTTTGATTTGACAAAAAGTTATATCTAACATAAAATCGCTTTAGCCGTTAACAATCTCAATTTTTATGTAAAGGAGCCCTGTTTATGATTTACCGTTCAAAAAAATATGGTGTTTGTCTTCTTTTCATGTTTAGCTTCTGCCTCGGAATAGGTATTTGTTTGTCCCAAATCACAAACACCTATGCAGCTAATAAGCAGGCAAGTGAAACCACTACAGAACAATTAAACACCGCACTCCATTTTGAGCATGTATTTGAAAATGTGGTTAACCAGGTTAAACCTGCCGTTGTTTCCATCACCTCGGTAAAGACCTTTAAACACAGCAAACAAAAGCAAAAGCAAAGGCAAATGCCAAATGATAGGTTTCATTCTCAGCCAAGACCAAATCCGGAGCAGGATCAGGAAGAAGACCAATTTCAGCAGTTCAGGGACTTTTTTGGTGACGATTTCTATGACAAATTTTTCAGGCCGCGATTTCCCGAAGGTGACTACAAAATACAAGGGCTTGGTTCCGGAGTAATCATTGATAGCGAAAAAGGTTACATTATAACGAATAACCATGTCGTGGAAGATGCCGATGAGCTCAAGATTAATTTAGGAGACAAACGCGAATTTGACGGAAAGGTAATCGGCTCTGATCCCCAAACAGACGTTGCCGTGGTAAAGATTGAGGGAAAGAACCTGCCTTCCGCAAAATTAGGCGATTCCGACACCATTCGGGCTGGGCAATGGGCAATTGCCATTGGAAACCCTTTTGGTTTGTCACAAACGGTTTCCATCGGCGTTATTAGCGCTACGGGGAGGGCAAACGTAGGCGTTGCTGCGTATGAAGACATGATTCAGACGGATGCAGCCATCAACCCAGGCAACAGCGGTGGACCCCTTGTTAATATCAAGGGAGAAATCATTGGCATCAATACCGCTATATTTACCAGAAGCGGTGGTTATCAGGGAATCGGATTCGCAATCCCCATCAACATGGTAAAAATTATCATGAAAGACCTTGTGGAAAAAGGTAAGGTTACCCGGGGCTGGCTCGGTGTTGTTATCCAGGACATCGATCAGGCTTTGGCAAAATCATTTAACGTTACCGTTACGGAAGGTGTTTTGGTAAGTGATATTCAGGACGGTTCTCCGGCAAAAGAGGCAGGCTTTGAACGAGGCGACATTGTCATTGAATACGATGGGAAATCTATCCGGGACGTAAATCACCTCCGTAACTCGGTTGCACAAACGGAGGTTAACAAGAAAGTAAAGGTCAAGGTTCTGAGGGATGGCAAAGAGAAAGAATTAACCGTCAAGATTGGTGAACAGCCAGCCGATTTGTTCGCTGCAGGGCCTGGTGAGTCTCCATCTGGGAAAGACCTCGGAATGACCGTGCAAAACCTCACCAAAGAAATTGCCAAAAGTCTTGGTGTTGAAGAAGATAGCGGAGTAATCGTTACCGAGGTTCAACCCGGCAGTCCAGCAGCTCTTTCTGAAATACGGGAAGGAGACCTCATTAAGGAGGTAAACCGGAAAAAAATTAACAATGTTACCGAATTTAAAAAGGCCCTTGGTGAAGCAGATAAGGAAAAAGGCGTCCTGATGCTGGTAAAACGAGGTGAGTTTTCACGGTACGTCATTATTAAGACAAAGGAAAAATAATTTCTTTTGTCTTGTCACGTAACGAAATAATTAATAAGGGCGATCTCCATGATCGCCCTTATTTTTTATCGCTATTCGTTAAAACACAAATGAGAGAAAGACGTCTGCTCACCCTGAGAATACAGGATTATGCCCTTGCCGATACCTTGGTGGCTGGTTCTTTCACTTTCATTTCTCTCCCGTAAGGAGATATTTCTCTTAATCTTCTGATGATTGGGGGAAGATGTTCGATAATATAATGAACTTCTTCTATGGTATTATATCGACTCAAACTGAGCCTTACAGAACCATGGACTGCAGTAAAAGGGACACCCATGGCTCTCAGCACGTGTGATGGCTCCAGAGAACCAGAGGTGCAGGCAGAACCTGACGAGGCACAGATCCCTTTTTCGTTCAGCAATAATAAAATAGCCTCTCCCTCCACAAATTCAAAACTCAAATTCGTAGTATTCGGAAGGCGATGCGTTTTATGCCCATTCACTCTGGCATCTGGCGCTTTTTTCAGGATTTCTTCTTCCAGCTCATCCCTTAAATGTTTTACTTGGGTCAATTCCTTGTCCATATAACTCTTTGCCAATTCACATGCCTTACCAAGACCAATAATCGAAGGGACGTTCTCCGTGCCTCCCCGTCGATTCTTTTCCTGATGCCCCCCAACGATAAAAGGCGTAAACGTAATTCCCTTTCTCACAAAGAGGGCGCCAACGCCCTTCGGTGCGTGCAATTTATGCCCTGACAGGGTTAACAGGTCTATCGTGCTTTTCGAAAGATTAATGGGTATCTTACCTACGGCTTGAACCGCATCGGTATGGAGGATAGAACCCTTGCTCTTCACAATATGACCAATCTCCTCAATCGGGAAAATCACGCCTGTCTCGTTGTTTGCATGCATAATTGACACGATTGCGGTGTCTTCCCGTACCGCATCGGATAATTCATTCAAATCAAGCATCCCATAACTATCCACACCCAATTCCGTTACGTGATAACCGCTCTGAGCCAGATATTTACCCAAATTATACACGGCAGGATGCTCTACCCTCGTGGTTACGATGTGCTTCTTTCGGGGATTGGCCCGAAGGATACCCCAAATCGCCGCGTTATCACTTTCCGTACCGCAACTCGTAAACACAATTTCTGCAGGGTCTGAGCCAATGATTCCTGCCACCTGCTGTCTTGCGGTATCCACAGCTTTCGCTACCTGGCCGCCGAAGGAATGCATACTCGAAGGATTTCCATAGTACTCGGTAAAGTACGGCAACATAGCGTCTACAACCTCAGGGGCGACCCTTGTCGTAGCATTGTTATCTGCGTATACAACCTTCATGAAACCACCTCCTCAACGATTAGCGTATCTGTAACAAACTCTCTTAATTTCGCCTCCACCGTAGATTTTAAAGTAACTTTTGAACTGGGGCATTCCACACAACTCCCCCGAAATGAGACCATAACACGGTCGCCGTCGATATCGACCAGTTCAATATCGCCTCCGTCCGATTGAAGGGTGGGACGAATATCTCGCTCGATGGTTTCCTGTATTAATTTCACCTTTTGAATATTGGTCAGTTTTTTAGCCGGTTTCTTTGCCATTTCAAACATGGTCTTCTCTTTTTCTTTTTGCCATACCTCGTCTATGATAGCCTGGATTTGAGGATGACATGAGCCACATCCACCGCCCGCCTTACAGAAATTTGTCACTTGCTCGATGGTCGTTAATTTATGCTCCCTCACTTCATGTGCAATCTTATTATCCGTTACGCCAAAACACTTGCAAACAATCGTCCCTTCATCAACGGGTTTTTCTATTTTAACCCCCTGGTAATTGGCAATAGCAGCTTCCAGGGCCTCGCGGCCCATGACGGAACAATGCATCTTTTGTTCCGGCAAACCATCAAGATATTCTGCGATATCATTATCCGTAATTTTCCCTGCCTCATCCAATGTCTTTCCCTTCACCATCTCCGTCAATGCGCTCGCGGAGGCGATAGCGCTGCCGCATCCAAATGTCTTAAATTTTACGTCAACAATGCGACCCGATCTATCCAGTTTCAGCATCAATTTTAAAGCGTCTCCGCAGGCTAAACTGCCTACTTCACCAACCGCATCCGGGTTTTCAATTTCACCTACATTTCTGGGGTGAAAAAAATGCTCTTTTACCTTTTCAGAATAATCCCACACGCTCTATTCCTTTCCAAACTAATTATTGAAAAGCCTTCCCATTTCTCGTCTTTCTGCCGGTTCTTTTTTCAGAATGACATCAATGATGAGTACTCTGTGCTTATATAGTAAACGTCTTAAATAAAATGACATGAATTTTGTCATTGCGAGCGACAGCGAAGCAATCTCAAGGCAGGGATTGCCTCGTCGTTCCTCATCGCAATGACATACTCTTCTATCTGTCATCTATAAACACACGTGACAAAGCAATCTAATTTTGGTTGCGGCCTTGCTGTATTATAATTTATGTAACAATTTAGTTTTTTGAAAAAATTCAATTAATGGCGATGTTTAACGCACAGTGTAGGGGCGAAGCATTTGCTATCGTTGGTATACATGCGTTCACACATAAGACGGCAAATGCTTCGCCCCTACTTTTCAAAAAACTAAATTGTTACTAATTTATTAATATATTCTTTTATACCGTGAATGTCAAGCTTGCTCATCGCACGGCAAGCTGTCTCCCGGAACGAACATACTGCCAAGAGCCACAGGCTATTTTTGCAACATACCGGTAATTTCTCATTATTTTGCAAATCGCCGCAGGACTTTTTTCAAAAACTTCCCCGTGTAGGATCGTTCATTTTTCGCAACCTGTTCTGGCGTGCCTGCCTCTACAACTTCGCCGCCCGCGGCTCCTCCTTCTGGCCCTAAATCAATAACATAATCTGCTGTTTTAATAACCTCCAGGTTGTGTTCTATGACCAGCACCGTATTCCCCAAATCGACTAATCTATGTAAGATTTTTAAAAGCTGCTGAATGTCCGCAAAATGGAGACCTGTTGTCGGTTCATCAAGAATGTAAAGGGTCTTTCCTGTTTCCTGACGGGAAAGTTCGGTCGCAAGTTTTATCCTTTGCGATTCGCCGCCAGACAACGTAGTGCTTGACTGACCTAATTTAATGTAGCCCAGGCCAACTTCGTTGAGCGTACGCAAGGTCCGTTCGATTTTGGAAATATTTTTAAAAAACTGGTGGGCCTCTTCAATGCGCATCTCCAGGACATCAGAAATACTTTTGTCTTTATAAGTAACTTCCAGAGTTACTTTGTTATACCTTTTTCCTTTGCATTCTTCACACATAACGTACATATCGGGTAAAAAATGCATCTCTACTTTTTTGATCCCTTGTCCCGTGCAACCCTCACATCGTCCACCGCTGATATTAAAGCTGTATCTTCCGGCATTATAACCGCGAACCTTTGCCTCCGGCGTCCGTGCAAAAAGAGAACGGATCATATCAAATGCCTTCGTGTATGTTGCAGGATTCGAGCGCGGTGTACGTCCAATGGGGGATTGATCGATTTCTATAATTTTGTCAATATGTTCGGCGCCAAGGATTGTATCATGCTCTCCCGGCATCTCGTGACTATCATACAACAACCGGGAAATTGCCCGATACAGGATATCGTTGACAAGGGTGCTCTTGCCAGAACCAGATACTCCCGTAACACAACAAAAAGTTTTCAACGGGATTTTCACGGCAATAGCCTTCAAGTTATTGGCTCGGGCGCCCCTTATCTCAAGAGAATGTTTCAAATTAATCTTACGCCTCTTCGCGGGAAGCTCGATTTTCACTGTTTGATTGAGATATTGACCGGTTAATGAATCAGGATTATCGACGATTTCACGTAAGGTACCGCAGGCGACGATACTGCCACCGCGTTCACCAGCTCCAGGCCCAAGGTCTATGATATAATCCGCATGGCGAATGGCATGTTCGTCATGCTCCACGAGGATGACTGTATTCCCCTGGTCACGAAGACTTTTTAACGCCCGTAAAAGCCGTTCGTTGTCTCGCGAATGAAGCCCTATGGTAGGCTCATCCAGTACGTAACAAACTCCGACAAGACCTGAGCCAATCTGCGTGGCGAGTCTCGTTCTTTGGGCTTCGCCTCCGGATAGGGAATCACTGCTGCGCCCCAGGGTTATATAATGTAATCCGACGTCTATCATAAAACGGAGCCTGTTTTGAATTTCCTTGAGGATCGGCCTGGCAATGATCTCCTGTTGCCCCTCCAATTTCAGCCTGGTAAAAAATGCAAGGGCTTCTTCTATCGTGAGATTCATAATCTCACGAATGGATTTGTGATCTATTTTTACCGAAAGGGACTCCGCTCGCAGTCTGGCTCCGTTACAGGCGCTACATGATCTGTGGCTCATATAGCCGGAAAGACGTTTTAAAATGCTTGCACTCGCCGTTTTTCCATAGATTCGTCTGAGGTTAGGAATCACCCCTTCAAAATCTTTCGCGCCAAAGAGCAAGGCATCTGATGCCTCTTTCGTTAGTTTCCCAAAAGGCTTATGCAAAGGAACGGAAAAGACCTTTGAAAATATCTTGATTTGGTCGTCATAATGATTCTGGGTTAGCGATCCCCATCGTCTCCAGGCATCTATGGCGCCTTCTTTGATGCTCATGTGTTTATCAGGAACAATCAACTCTGGGTCAAAATCCAGGCTATTTCCCAGTCCATTGCAGCTCGGACAGGCACCATAAGGGCTATTAAAAGAAAACATACGTGGCGTCAGCTCCTCGTAGCCGATTCCACATGAAGGACAGGCGTATCGTTCACTGAAGAGAAGGTCTGTCAATGATTTTTCGCGTTCCTGACTTACCAACATGACCCCCTCTCCTATCTTAAGACATATTTCCACAGAATTGTATAGCCGTGCCTTGATATCATTTTTTATTACCAGCCGGTCGACGACTACATCAATTTTATGGATTTTATACCGTGCCAATTTCGGAATCGTTGTAAGATCAAGAATCTCACCGTCGACACGGGCACGCACAAAACCCTTTTGCAGTATCGATTGAAACACCTCCCGGTGTTCTCCCTTTTTTCCTTTAATGAGAGGCGCAAGAAGCATGATCCTGGTCCCTTGAGGAATTTCCATGATCCTCTGTATCATCTGGTCAATAGTCTGGCGGGAGATAATGCACTTGCACTGATAACAATAGGGTGTACCGATCCGCGCGTATAATAACCGCAAGTAGTCATAAATTTCTGTAACGGTTGCCACTGTAGAACGCGAACTGGGCGGACAGGTACGCTGTTCAATAGCAATTGTGGGAGGAAGTCCTTCAATAAGTTCTACGTCTGGTTTTTGGATTTGATCTAAAAACTGCCGTGCATACGTAGAAAGACTTTCAATATAGCGGCGTTGTCCCTCTGCATAAATGGTATCAAATGCAAGGGAAGATTTACCTGATCCACTGATGCCGGTAATAACCGTGATCCGGTCACGTGGGATATCGACATTGATCCCTTTCAGATTATGTTCCCTGGCGCCTTTGATAACAATGGCATTATTATAATCGCTACCTTCCATGGTCATTACTCCTTCGCCTCTGCTTCTGCCGAACTACTCACAGAGAATGTTTCTCTGGAAATTTAGTCCAGTTCCTGACTAATTGTACCAGCAATCGAACTCCAACGCCAGATGCCCCTTTTTGGGTATAGGCGCCATTCTTTTCACACCATGCAGTGCCGGCAATATCCAGGTGCACCCAGGGATATTTCTCTGTAAACTTACTTAAAAAACAGGCAGCGGTAATAGCTCCTCCATGAGAGCCGCCCACATTTTTTATATCTGCAATGTCGCTCTTAATTTGTTCCTGATACTCTTCCCATAAGGGAAGTTCCCAGACCCTTTCCCATGATTTTTCACCGGCAATCTGAACTCTTTTTTTCAACGCCTCGTTATTTCCCATCATACCGGTGACAACGGTGCCCAAAGCCACCACACAGGATCCTGTCAGGGTAGCAAGATCGATCACCGCCTGCGGATGATAGGTTTCTGCATACGCCAGCGCATCAGCTAAAATCAGGCGACCTTCCGCATCGGTATTCGCAATCTCAGCGGTCTTGCCGGAAGAGAATTTAATGATATCACCCGGTTTCATAGCTGAACCACCAGGCATATTTTCAGTGCACGGCATCAGGCCAATAATGCGCTGCGGCACCTTCATCTTCGACAGAGCCATAATCGCCCCAATCACAGCGGCAGCGCCGGACATATCGCTCTTCATCAGATCCATGTCCTTGGCCTGTTTCAGGCAGATTCCACCCGAATCAAAGGTAATCCCTTTCCCAATAAATACCAGGGTGTCCTGGTTTTTAGCGCGGGCATTATAGTCGAGAATAATAAACTTAGGCGGTTGAACGCTTCCTTGCGCGACTCCTAATAAACCACCCATCCCGAGCTTTTTCAGCTCCGGCAAAGACATCACTTTACATTGCATGCCATATTCCTTTGCCATGTTTACCGCATAATCGGCTAAAATAGCAGGGGTTTTATCCCGGGAGGGCGTGTTGATGAGATCGCGGGTAAAAGAGACGGCATCGGCTATAATTTCTCCGCAGGTAACGGCAACACGAACGGCCGTTAAAACGTCTTTCTGAGAGAGAAGAAGGTTTAATACCTTGAGTTCATGCCGTTCTTCAGGTGGGATATATTTATATCTCTGGAATTTGTACAGTGCAAGCCTGGCGCCTTCCACATAAGCCTGACACCACTCGCTTAACGGTGCAGTAATATCTATTGAGTCCATCACACAGGTACTTTCACCGATGCCCATATCACGCAGAATGCTGGTTGTAGTGCCTGCCGCTTGTCTTATTTTGTCAAGCGTCACGTCTTTCTTCTTTCCCAAACCCACGAGCATAATGCGTTTTGCTGGAATTTTTCCGTAAGTAGGCAGCACCATCGTTTTATTAAGCTTGGCTATAAACTCCTTATTCTTTATTAATTCAGAGATACTATCGTGCAAGGCATTATTACAAGAGGCAAGCGATTTGCTCACGATTTTCATGTCTTCAAACAAATAAAAAACCAGTATCTCTGCGGCTTCTTTTTCAACGCTTCCAACCTTTACATTAATTTTCATACCTATCCTTCCCGTGTTTGCTTATGTAGCCAATCCTTCATTAAGATGTGCCTTATCCACGATCCCTCTTTAATTTCATTTGGTAATTATAGTAAACGTATAAAGAAAATTGTCATTGCGAGAGCGATAGCCCGAAGCAATCTCTCTATAGTGGGATTGCTTCGCTGTCGCTCGCAATGACCAGCGTATGTCAACTTATTTAATACGTTTACTATGGTATCAATCCTCTGTGTCTTTTAAATTTCCCTACGATGAAGCACAAAGAATAAAATGTCAAATTTAGCATTAAGCGGTTATGCATGTCAATGTAATAATAGCAGGTATAATAATTCAGAGGCATGGTGTCATCAGAGATTTTTAAGAAATAAAACGCTTTTAAAAACCTTTTTGTTGAATCGGATGCTCACCTCAAACGAAAAGACAAAAAGAGCTGTAGTATCGTAAGATTGCCAGGTTTTTCGTCTTTCTGGAAGCTTTTTTCTTGTGAGTACGTGAATACCACTCTTTGGCAACGTATCCTTTGCACTGAACCTGTAACTGCTGTAATCTCACCCATTGAAATACTGTTAAGATCGTTGCTAAGCTACACTCCCTTATATCCACTCGAAATTGACAACCAAATTCTATTGTGATACTATCTGTGCATGGGGTAACTTCCCTATCGCCCTCCTGTTCTTTATGGTTTAGTTTTTTGAAAAATTCAAATAATGGTGATGTTTACTGCGCAGTGTAGGGGCGAAGCATTTGCCATCTTGTGTATGAACACATGTATGCTAATGATGGCAAATGCTTCGCCCCTATTTTTCCAAAAAAATAAATTGATACGAAAAAACCATGTTTCATATTGAACCTTACGATTGCTTAAAATCTTCTCAGGAGATCAGACAGTGGTATGAGAAGAATTATCACTTGCTGTCTCTGGCCGGATTATGGCTGAAAGGGGAGGAGCCTAATACCATGAGCCCTTCCTTGTTTTATCCGGCAGAACTACGATTTCTGATCTGCAGGCTGTCAACGTACCGTGATGTATCGATCTCTATTTCTCACCCCCTGGTAGCCCAGATTGCCCAGGAGGTTGAAGGCGTCTTTACCGATTTCGCCTTCCTGCCCCCGCCCAAAGACCTCGAGGTAATGATTGCCTCCAACATCCCCCTTTGGACGGGCACCACCACAAAAGAACCCCCTTGCGCGTTTGATGTGATCGGTATTAGCAATTCCTTTGTCCTGGAGTTACTGAACCTGCCAAAACTTCTTCATTTTTCCGGCATTCCCCTCTTTAAAGAGGAACGCATGTCGCGCTCAGACATCCCGTTAATTGTGCTCGGAGGCGCAAGTTCGGCAGTTACCTCAGTATTACACGGTCCTGTTAAAGAACAAGGTTTTGAAAATGCCTGTGGGCTTGTAGATGCGGTGCTTCTGGGGGAAGGGGAATATTCCATAAAACAGTTTTTAACGATGGTGAAAGAGGGGAAATCCTCTGGCTTGCGTAAGGCTGAGATTTTACATGCCTGTCATGGAAAGGTAGAGGGATTTTATGAGCCGGACAAGTATGAGCATCGGTATAAAAAAGTTTTGGTAGAGATTGCACCAAAAGAACCGTACGTGTCATATCCGGTAAAGAGTGCAACGGTGTATGACCTTGATCAGGTGAGGACCCTGGAGTCTGGTCCCGTATGGTATGAAACCGAAAGCATCGGCACAGGAAGTCTGCAAATCAGTAACGGATGCCCCTGTTTCTGTTCTTTCTGCGCTGAAAGCTGGGAGAGAAAGCCGTACCGGGAACGATCCTTGTCAAGGCTTTTAGAAGCGCTGAAAGCGGCAAAGACTCAACAAGGACTCGATACGGTTACCCTTTTCAGTTTTAATTTTAATACCCATGCCGAGCTGTATCCCCTGATCCTGTCTTTTTACAGGGAAATGGCCAGCGTCAGCCTGAAAAGTCAACGATTTGATCTGCTGTCGACCGACCGGTTCCTTGTGGAAGTGCAACAAATAATCGGGAAAACAACCGTAAGCTGCGGGATGGAAGGAATCAGTGAACGGTTACGACGTTCTCTGCACAAGAATCTTACGGAAGAACAGATCTATAAGGCCTGCGAATTTTTATTCGAACGGGGTATCCGGGAACTCAAAATTTTTCTGATCTGTACGGGATCAGAAGAAGCGGAGGATTTTGAAGAGTTCGGGAAATTTGTAAAGCGTCTGGGAAATTTAAAAAGCATGTCGGATAGTAAGGTACGCATTATTTTCAGCCTGACACCGCTCTATTATCCACCTCATACCCCGCTGCAATTTCACGAGTGCTTAACAGCTCTTGAAGACCAAAAGAAGATCAGAAGGGAAATTGACCGCATATGCAAACTGAATGACATGGAATTCCGGGAAAGCGCATCCTATGAGGAGATATGGATGACACAATTACTGGCGATGGGAGACAGGCGGCTAACCCCCGCCCTTATCCGATCGTCGGTTACCGATGGGTTTGTGTACTACAATGTCATTCCCAAACAGATAATCAAAAATTGGCGCACGTATCTCATGGAATTGGGATTATCCGAAGAAAATTACTTTTGTGCAAAGGATAAAGACCGTGTCTTTCCCTGGGACAATATCGATTTGGGTATCTCAAAGAAATTTTTGTGGGAAGAGTATGAGCGTTCAATTCATTTTAGCGAGCGGGAATACTGCCTGGGGCGTCCGCACGTTGAAGTGCGATGCCTGGGATGCGGGGCGTGTCCAACACCTGCACATATAAGAAAACTTACCCACCATGCGATTTCTCAACCATTTCTCATGGAAGAAATTCTCCGGCTTGCAGACAGGAAACGGAACAGACACATCCTGCAGGCAGTTGTTGCGATTGAACCCACCCTGCGATTGGTCCCAAAGCGATTTATTGGAGTGGCCATTGCGCGTGCCCTCATGCTTGCCATACCAGAAGTTGTGCCATATTATCAATCCTTGCCTGCGCATTTGCGGGATTTTGGAGAAGATGAATCTGGTGCTGATTTTACTCATGGTATTAACGTTTATCACCTGGCGTTTTTATCAGACAACACGATAAAAGACCTGTTGAATCATGAAGCACTTTCTTTAAGACTCAACCGTATACAGGCATATTGTCATGGATTCAGGGTAAAGGAATTTGTTTTGGATCCCGGCGGGATGCCGGATATACACGGTATTCTTTATAAGATATGGTTTCCTAAAGAATTTACGGCTTCTTTTAGCCAACAAAAACTGGGAGAATATCTGCACGCAAATTATGTCAAACATACCTTGTTTAAAAGGGATGGCCAGACAATATTTATGGTAGACACGAAACACCGGAAGAATGCTGTTGTTTTTCATGCGAGGATTCTTAAAACCCAACTAACGAGAGAACCCGATACGGAATTTTCCGTCCTCATGGTAGTGTCAAAACGATTTCATATGCAGGGATTCCTGGAGACCTGTTACGGTTATGAGAGAAGGAAGGAAGTCGTCCGCACGCAGATAGAAACGCTGGGGTATTATGGAAAAAACCCTACTTTATCAGATGTTGCACGATGCACATCGTGTGGTGGTTCCATCTCTGAAACATTTCTCTTTGGCCAACCTCTTGGTGAACACCAATGCCTTATTTGCAGCCTGGATAGGGAAAAGATATCCTTCTAATTCCCGATCTAAACCACCCGCTATGCGGGTGAGAATAGTAAAAGCTATGCTGCCGTATTTAACAATTTATCATTGCTGTCCAAATTAGCCCGACGTTTGCAATCCACGGCAAAAAAGGGCAATTTTTGGCAAGAATCTCCAGGAAACCCTTGATTTTCGTGGGATAGATTTTCAAAAGGTCTTGTGGCGCCGACCTACCCTCTTGACGAGTTCACGGTGGCATGAGAAAATGTCCGCATGTTTTGAGGGATTTTCAATGCTTTGGCCCTGTGCCAACCGGCCCGATCCATAAGCATGAGAATTAAATCATCCGGATGACGAGTAGCTACTTCCTCCAGGAACATCGACATCGTGCAGGCATTTACCTCTGGCAGGATCAAAGAATCCATTGTCCCGTCATGCGGGCTTATCGCTGCAAAGACGTAGGTACTCCCTTACGACTTGAGTCGGGACATCAGGTCTCAGGCCCAAAAGCGTCCAACACCGCCGCGGATCGCTGATTCGATCAAACCTGCCTTCATCCTGAAACATCAACCGCACTTTTCCACTTTGCGCTGCCTGGCATTTTATTTCTTCTTGGACAAGGGCAGGGAGTTTTTTAAATTCTTCCTGAACGGTAAAGTCCGTATGCAAATGCTTTGACCTGGGCTTCGGCTCACCGCTTGCGATGACAAGCGGTGGCGCTTGTCCTACCGATAGATAGCATTTGGTGTGGCATAGGAGTGCTGAGAAATGACGTTTGGTTCTTTATCAGGAATTACCACTTGAAAAAACAACTTCATTTTCTGCATGCCGTCAGATAGGAGTCGCTGTAGAGATGCTGATTCATAATGATCTCTGCGGTGATTCCGGCATCCATTAAGTCCTTGTCAAGCACATCCATCACTGCCGCGTCCAGCCCGTAGGAAATTCCCATCGTGAGAAATATCCGTGCTAAAAGGCGCTTTTCCTTCGTCCCCTGTGAAAAGTTGCTCAACCCTACGTTTCTGTGGGGTGGAGGATCAGAAATCATCTTAATCTGATTGAAGATGTCGAACATGAGCGCTGGCTGCTTCTGATCAACATTAATAGGGAAAAGTATGGGATCGATATATACCTTTGACAGCTCAAATTCGTGCTCCACAGCCTTTTCAACGATCCTCATGGCAAATTCCATGCGACGCTCGACGTCCTGCGGAATACCAGTTTTGTCCATCGTCAGGCATATCAGTGATGCATTGTATTCCTTGGCTATGGACATGAATTTGTCCAATTCTTCAGGATCCCCTTTCGAAGAATTGATTAAAATTTCGTTCTTTGCTACCGATAGGCCTGCCTTTACTACATCAAATTTCTGACTATCAATTGCAATCGGCGTCTTTACCGTGTCCTGAACCACCTCAACCAGCCATTTCATGGCCGCAATCGGGTCAGCGGCTGCAGTGCCTACATTTACGTCCAGAAAGCTTGCCCCTGCCTCTGTCTGTCTTATGGCAAGTTCCCGCACTGCCTTCGGATCTTTATTCTTTATCGCCTCTCGTACGTCTTTAAACATACCATTAATGCGCTCACCGATAGAAATCATTGTATGTTTATCCTTTCATGAAAATTCTTACGTTCTAATATAAACGGTCAATACACTTTTTTACCGTAGCAACGGCCTTCGGATGGCTCATACGGACAATATCAACACCCGACTGCAACAAGCCAACCGCCGTAATAGCCTCCCACATGGGGCCTCTCTCATCCCGCGCCCCCCACTGGGGAACTTCATTGTCGTCCGATTTTGACTCCTTGGTCCTCCACGCCTCATGTCCAACATCACAGATTACAGGCATAGACATCATCTTATCACCCGTAAGCGCCGCCAGCCGTTCGCGTTCCTGAATAGAATAGCTGTACTCCAAGCCATACCCCAGGGCGCCAGTTGACTGGAACATCACAATCCGGTTGAGCGGAAAGTCCATTTCAGAAACAAGAATATTTACCTGTTTTGCAATATTGATATCCACTGGAGCCAGCGTAATGAGCGCATGTCCGTCCGCCAGACATGTAGCGGTAAGTGTCTTGTAATTATCCTGGGTAACAACCCCCATCAGGCAGCATTCCCCCCGCGCAGCCTGGCTTATCTTGGGCATGACCTCATTATCTTTTTCATCATGTTCACATCCCCAAATAATCAGGGGAACACCCACTGAGGCGAGTATTGACTTTACCGTCTTTACGGTCTGCTCTGCAGTTTTATCGCCTTTATCAGGATGAATTCCCTCCAATTTGAGGCAGATTAAATCTGCACCGTACTGTTCTACGCATTTTTTTGCCCATTGTGCCGGATCGTTAAGGACGTCTGCAAAAGGTTTTATCAGGGTTTCCGGCCAGTCTTCCGGCGGCACGTCATAGACATCCATGGCAACCACAGGCTTTTGGCCAGGATTCCCTTCAAAATCCATAAAAGGGATACTTTTTGCGCCACCAATCGTAATGGTCTTCGTCCTCGTGCCTCCCTTGTCCTTTGTGGCGCCAAGGGTAATTTCATTAACCGTACCCGACCACTTGTCAGCTACATTTGGTATTTCCATTCATTTCTCTCCTACCCAATCCGTTCAATATCTAAAAATCTCACGAACCCTCATTGTCATGCCGGTGGACACGTCAATGAACGAGTTTTTCTTTATTACGTTGCCTTTGGTTGCGACTTTAACCTCCCCTCTATCAAGAGGGGCCGGGGGTGTGTTATGGCAAACTTACACACCCCTTTATCCCCTCTTTTTAGAGGGGA
>CAZBCT010000006.1:0-55848 GCA_964490485.1 uncultured Candidatus Brocadia sp.
AGTCTTGGGTTGTTCACCGTAACCACAGCCCATGTATTAATCAGTCAATCCCGAAGGGGTAACCACTGACTGGAGAGCCGTATGCGGGAGATCCGCCTGTACGGTTCGGAGGGGGGAGAGGCGAAAGCCTTTCCTACCCCTATCCCGGCTACCCTCCGCCCGGCTAAAAAACCTGAAAATACGGGTGCGGTCAATGTGATAAATGCTTTTGGACAGTATCATTTTTTCATTTGATACGGCAAAAAATCTGCGATTTTTCCGCTAGGGAAAATCTTTTTTGCTTGACAAAAGCCTTCTCATGGGTGACCCCAATTGCCCCCATTTCATTCAACCCCACCTACCCGGCTCTTAGGCTTGCATTGACAGAAATTTATTAATATTGCAAATGACTTTTTCCATTGTTTCTTCATTAATAACCCCCACGAGTTTTATAAACCTGCGTTTATCAAACGAACTGATTTGCTTTGTTTTAATCAAAGAATTGGTCAGGAGCCTATTCTGTGAATCTTTTATTAGCAAGACATCAAGTTCTGTTTGTTTCATTATTTGAGAAGAAATTGGAATAACGGTTAATAAATCGTTGGATTCTATATATTTGTTACTCTGAATAATGAGCGCGGGTCTAACCTTCTTGTATTCATGCCCAAAACTTGGATCAAAATTGACTAACCATATCTGTCCACGTCGAAAGTTATTCATGGTTCTTTTAAATTAAGATAATATTTCAGTTCATCTTCTGAGAGAAAATCTTCAGAGGCATCATGGATAGCTGACAATTCAACTTCCTGCTCAGTAGCTTCGTATACATTCTCCTTGAATGTTACAATAACTTTAAACTGTGCATCCTTTTTTTCTACAAGTTCATGTGGACAATACAGATGCCCGTCTGGCAGTAATTTGCTCTCAAAAACAATCTTTTTCATAGAATATTTCCTTTCATAGCCATTTGCATTCCTGAATAAGACACTTTTCCGTTATTTTATACAAGGGGTATATCTGCCACAATGATTGTTCATGCTATAAAACAAACCATGAGATGTCAAGAACAACCTCGTTGACCTCAAAGCTTTTTCACTCATCCCTATTCAGCATGAGAAAGGAATAATAAAGGTGGGAGCGAAGGGGTTATCCGTCTTCGAGCAGCATTTATCTGGCTTCTAGCATAAAATCAATTTTTCGTTATTTGCCGAATGGGCAGAATCAAGAAGCGGACACGTGGATGACGAAGATTATTCAGACGAAACAAACAAAAAGGTGTGGATTCGCCTTCCCTTCTTTTCCACAAAGAATGGCTGTTTGGAGAAACCTCCTTCACTGCCTCATCAAACTATACAGAGGAGCGGGTCTACAGGGGTGAGTTGGAGGATAATATCTTTATCCTCTGGGAACATCAGGAAGAATTCGGCGATGCTTTTACCCTCGATCCGATGAAGTTACGCCGGTACGGATACAAACAACTTCTCAAAAGATATCCATGGCTTGAATTTGCTATTTTTGAAGAAGCCGGTACGCAATACAATATATAAATGGAAAATAGCTGTATGACGAAACATCAAAGTAGTACAAACAGAGAAAACCTAAGCAAAGAACGAAAATCTTGCTCGTGACTATTTCAAAATCAAATCGCCGCTTAATTTTTTAACAAAGCAATGTTTTGAAATGAAAATAATTTCCGGGAAAGAACTTATTTGGGAAAAATTGCATGGATGCTCCCTATATAAAGCCATAAAAGAAAAAACGCGGAATGGGAGAGATAACATATCCCACCCAGAACAATTACTTCTTTTTTTTCATACGCTTATATCTTGCAAAAGTCCACATAACCGCAAATGCTGTTGCGGTTAATGCAATAAAAACAGCGATCCATTCAGGCCAATTCTCAGTCCATCTCAGCACTACTTCCGATTTAGACTGATGTGAAGCACAAAAAAGTTTAAAAATTGCTTTTGTAATACTGTAGGTATAATATGGCAAGGCAGTAACCTCAACAACCAAGGTGAGGGTTCGTTCAATCTGTGCCGAATATTCCTGTTTTTCCGTCAAGTCCTCAATTTTTTCCAGTATATGAATACTTTGGTTGTTTTGTTCATGTAAATAGGTACTCGTAATAATGTGATCCAGTTCTTCTGTTGATTTCTGCACTTCTTCTAATAAATTCGTAATGCCAAGCACATCCTGCAGTTTCTGGTAAAACACCTGATGGTTATCCAGCACAGCCGGCTGTCTAAAGTATGCCCGCAAGTAAAAATCAGCCACATCTTTTCGTTGCTGTCGAAGTTTAATAGATCGTTCTCTCAGCAATTCAAGAGAATCTGAATCCAAACGAGGAAGTTCTATCTTTGAAAGTTGTTGGGCCAGGTCGACAAGGGCGTATCTTTGATGCAAAGCGAGTAACAGAAGTTGCAGATAGATAGTATCAAATCTCTGCTTAAATTGATCTGATTTAAGAAAGATTTGGTTGTGCTGAGGCTTTACCCAACAGGCTATGCCCTCGCCTGATAGCGAGAATATAACATTCTCAAAGGTGTTTATGATGTACCTGCCTCCTGGTTTGCAATCTTCAGAGTAAGGCAAATAATTATCATTCTGCCCCCTGGACATACGAATCAAATCAGTATAATTGGTATCATCAAAAGGCTTGGCGGTATTTTCCCCTTTTGTTCTTATAAAAATGCTGGAAACAAAACGATCACCCATCAAAAATTCATACCCATTCCCTAAAAGACTATGAAGAATTTCGTTTAACGTTGTTTCTTCCCCAAGAAGTCCTTTTATCAAACCGGAATCAGTGTTTTTCCCAAAACGGTTTTTAACAGATTGTAACTTTTTATCTTTTTGCTCATTACTAAATATCCGATGAAGAATAACACCTCTTTTTCCCCCACCATGATCTTGTACAGGATATTCCTGGTTAAATATATTAACTATCATTTTGCCGACCAGGGGCGCTGATGCATCAGTTACGGGAAAAGCTGGCAAGATATCAAAGTAAATTGTGGTAATACCTGTTGGAAAATATGAGACGCCGATATGATCGATTTTGACGGTAAAATAACTTTGGTTTTTTTCTGGTTCTTCTCTCAGAAATGTTTCCCAACAATCTTTTTGCTTTTGTGTCACCCATCTTGGAGCTGCAATCTTCAATAAGGACTTCTTTGTTGTATCTTCTCGTAAATGTTTATTGAGAACAAATGTTTTTACTGAATTTTTTCCAGATGAAGAGAGAAACCGTTTTGCTTCAGGGTGAAGCATGTTAAGCCCTAAAGCTGTTGCCGAGACCTGTTCCACTTTTTCAAAATAAGGTTCTGATAAATCTGTTCCTGTATCTGCATTAGTAAGCGTAAAGCATGGGAACATATTTACAGTTTCGTCCCCTTCATTTTTCGTCGCTACCCGTTTATAGAACGCAAACAGTCTTATTGCAACTTCAGCAAATTCAGATTCTGTTTTGTTTTTCATATTCAACGTCCTTAATTGCTTTCAAAATTATTGTGTTTTCCCATCACCGATGATTCAAAACATCGACTAAATGCATCGTCTTAAAATAAAGATGGAATTGATTGTCAATAAAATTTGTTCACACATAAATGATAGGTATTATAAGTTGCACACTTATCGGTACTATGAATTTTTCAGAATTGTCTTGCTGTGCTCTCTCCTGTCTTTTGGTGAAATTTAATACTTGGCTAAGATAACAAAAAATAAAACACGCAAAGAATGCACATGAAAGTCGGCCTAACGCCATGACAGGAACCATGAGCAGGGTAAAGGACGTTTCTCTAATGGCTTACACTTAGGAGATATCTGATGTAATGGTTGTTTTGGTTTTCTGGTAGTTTTAATTGCATTTTCAGCTTCAGTCCACGGCCATTTCGAACTGTTATTCCAGTCCAATGGTTTGGATTCAGATTTGGGTTCTTCCTGAATGTCATTAATGTCCTTGTCTACGATTGGAGCTTTTCCCAGTTTATTGATTAATTCTAGTGACAATTTTTTTTTCTGAAGATCAATCGTAAGAACACGAACTGTCACAAGATCATTGATGTCAACCACCTCTTTGACTTGGTTTACGAACTTACCGTGATAGCTTCTCATATTTCTGATATAAATCAAACCGTCCAGTCCTGGTTCCAGAGTAACGAAAGCTCCAAAGGTCTCCAAGTTTCTCACTTTACCTTCAAATTTTTTTTTAGGTGGATACATCTGCTTTATACCACCTTCCCAAGGATTCGCAGTAATCTGGCGAAAACTTAAATGCACGAGCTGGTGCACGACATCGACACAAAGAACTTTTGCTTCCCGAATGTCACCAACTTTCGCGAACGCTTTAGGAGGCAGTCTATGTTCCCACCATGTAATTTCATCAGCGTTTACCTGCCCTTTAGCGCCATTTTCCAGAGCAAGCTTAATCACATTTTCACTCACCCATGTCACAGTCCCCTTAACTACACCACCAATTGGGAATCTTTGTTCAATATCTGTAATAATGAGATCTCCATAAAGTTCATTACTATTGAGAAAAAGTTCACTGACAGCATCGCGGGCTGGAGATGAAGATACCTCGTGTAATAACATTGTGCGCGTCTTCACACTCATCTGTCCACTCGTGCATAGTTTCCCATCTTCGACAGTTACCTGGAAATTCTCAAGGACTTCATAATCCTTGTGTGTAAGTTTCGAAACATAGGTACGTGATCTTGCATCTTTTTTTTTCTTCAGCTTAATGTGAACAGTATCGCCTTCCTTGTATGGCAAACTTAATTGGTTGTTATGTTCGTACCGTTCACGGTAGTCAATAACCTTTACAGATGCAATAATGCCCTGATCGAGAATACTCTCATCCAGTACAACGTACAAATACACACGTTGTTTATCATAATCAATCCTGGCAACGGTTCCTGAATAAGTTTTATCATCCTCTAGACTTTCCAGCAACCTCTGGAGATTAGCATGGTTCGTTAACGAAACTTCTTCATACCGGGTATTAATTGATTCGATATGCACTGAAAATTTTGATCCGATAGGGATCTGCCCAAGCAAAACAGGCTCTTTAAAGAGAACTATGTCCTCAGTCGGTATCACCATCTCCAGTCCCGATATTGGATCTCTGACCAATAACCCTTGATCGAAAGATCCTTTTGGTGACTGTCCCAGATTTTCAATTATAAGTTTATCGCCGGATTTGTTGCGTTCATAAAACAGACGAAAGCGTTCACGTGAAGATGGGCTCGCAAGAATCAAACCTGGCTCATCCCGTAAATCGGTATAACGAATAATTTCTGCAACAACCTCTTCACCTGGCTTGAGTATGTCCTGACCACTCATGCAAGTAAGCCGCCCTGTTATCTCCCCCAACATAGGAATCTCCAGCGTCTGATCATGTTGTTCTACTTTTTTATCGTATTCTTGTGATCTTATGGAGGAAAATTCTATGTTCGACTGGATAGTCTCATCAACCGGATCAATAAAATCATCGCCAAATGACTGCACTTTTGACTGTTTCAGTAATTTGTTTCTTCTCGTGTAGCGAAAATCAAAATCTTTTTCTACTAAATCGTTATTCTTTTCTTGACGGTGGCCGCTCATACCGACAAAATCGATTCTTTTCCCTCCCCAACCAATAGTCTGAAGAACTTTAACAATAAATTTATCTTTCGAAGATGATAACACTTGACATTTAACAAGCATTCCGGGTGGAAAATAACGGCGTAGTGCTTCATGCTCTTTCTGACGTCGATCATTTTCAGATTTAATGGCGTATCGTGGCAAGTGAATCTTGAAATAATCAGCCAACTGAAAGTCAGACATAACAATGACTGTATCTAATATGAGCTGGTCAATAGCAATAATAAATGGTGCAAGCAGAATCGGACGATCCTCTGCATCGCCTTTTGATGACGAAATCCTATATTTTGGTCCGATAGCGACCACTGCTTTCGGAGGGTTGGAACGACAACACGACACTGAACCGATACTGAGCACAGGTGCATCAGGAGTCTCAGGGCGAAATGGTTTATAGCGAGGTTCATTACGTTCAGCAGTTTCAAGCTTTCCTGCCCTAACGTAAATATGTCCAGGAAATGCACGCGCAATAATAATGCGCAGACGTTCCAGACCACTAAAATCAATATCACGATCCTCCAGCATCTTCTTTTTTGCACCAATTTGACGGATTATATTCTCACGAGCACCTTTAATTTCAGGCAGGATTGAGTCGTCAATACCATTACGGTGGGTCCAATCGTGTCGAATAGTCCGTCGCAAAGAGCTTTCTGCTTGCTTCTTCCACTGGTGAAACTCTGCAGGTTTTTGTGTATGTTCACTCAAAATTTTTTCCAATTCGGACTCCACCCGTGCTTTCCCCACTACATTTTTGAACGTGGTGATACCGATTTCACCACCACGAATAAGACCTCGAAGATTTCTGTTAATCGCTGGTATTTCCCATGGAACCCCTTCCGGGAGCTTTTTCATTGAAACCCAATCCTGATAAACCCTGAGACAAAGTTCCAAATCATCTTTACAAGTATTCTGTAAGCGTTCCTGAGCTTCCCGTATCATGCGGCGTTTATCATGTTCCCAATCCCTGTTATCGGGAAACAGATCTTCCAGACCTGTTTTCAAAAATGGCAGCAAAGTTGCAGCTTCTATGCCAAATCCAAAACGATCGGCATCTGAAACAAGACGGGCATATAAAGAATCCTCACCTTCGGAAAAAGTAGCAGAAATACCAACTGCAGTTAAATCACCATCTTTATCGAGATAACCATGTCTGGCAAGACGTGCACATGTACTGTTAATCTCATTGTCATTCGGTGAATCAAGCCATGGGAAAAAAGAGTCGTTCAATCTGTCTGCGCCGCATCGTTTCGCCAGAAGAATGACACCATCCAGACATGATCTTTGAATTTCTGGAACTGTGTCACAGAGAAAAATGTTTTCAAACTGCTCCTTAGTATAAAGGGACCATGCAAACCCTTCCATAGTTCTACCAACTCGACCCCATCGTTGTCGGCATCCTGCCTGACTGTGTGCAATAGGCACCAAAGGGGACTGTTCCTGAACCGGATCCCATTGCGTCTGTTTGATGAATCCAGAATCTACAACATGGACAAGACTATCGATGGTAAGTGATGTCTCAGCGGCATTGCTGGCAATCACGATACGCCGACGTGAGGTATCCACTTTTGCATCAATAGCTTTTCTTCGAATTTTCTCGTCCACAGCCGCATAGAGTGGGTAAACATCCGTATTTCTTCCAAGATCAGGGTACTCATTATTTAGACGCTCCTCTATCCGGTCACAGGCATCCTGGATTTGCCTCGCACCGTGAAGAAATCCAAGTACATCTCCTTTCTCAATATTCCCGTGACCTTCGTTCATCGGTGAATCCATTTCCACAACTAATCTTACAATTGCATCAGCCAGATGTACCCAAACTTCATCACCGAATTCTTGCAGGGCGCCCTTTTTATAGGGCAAAGTACCCCAATTGTTATCGAGCCAATGCATTTTGAGACCAACAGGTTTGGTTACTGAGCACTCTACAACTCCGCAACGCATCGAACCGGGTAACCGGGAGTTAAAAAAATCACAGAATTTTTCATGGTTGATTGTTGCGCTAACAATCAAGACTTTCAAATGAGGAAATTGTGGTAGCATATTAGTGAGCAATCCAAGGATAACGTCTATATTAAGGCTTCGTTCGTGCGCTTCGTCAATGATAATCAAACTGATCCGATCAAGTTCACCCTTAACTATCCAGTTAATAAGTGTTCCATCTGTAACATAAACCATTCGGTTTCGCCAATCGCAAGCATGATCGTCCCTTACCCGATAACCAACTTCTTGCCCTACGCCTAGATCGGCACCATGAAGAGTTTTTGCGACATAACCGGCTATTCCTTTTGTAGCTTCTTTGCGGGGTTGTGTTATCACAATCTGACGTCCAGCAGTAAAAGTATCCAACGGCAGACCATCCGGTACCAGCAAACGATATGGTACAAATGTTGATTTTCCTGAGCCGGTAGGAGCAACAGCGATAACAACCGGAGTGTCTTCACTGAGCAATTCTCTGTAAAGCGCTTGTATCTCCTCATCTTTTACACCAAATTTATTTCTGTCTAAACCCGAAGGGCGCTCTATAAGGGTGTGCTGAACCTCAAGTTTTTCAATCCTCCCGAGAGGAGAAGCATCATAAAATTCTTCTAACTCAATCAGAACTTGTGGTATAGTTGTTGCTCGGAGACCACCCGCTTCTAATCGAATACACTTGGCGCACATCATGGGTGGAGGATTACCCAGTGATGCGTCCTGCAGGGCAAGTTGCTCAGCATACCTGAGCTCTTTTTCACATTGCACACATTTTCCGTTCCATTGACGTGCCATAGTTTTTCACATTACTCCGGCCAGGGATTACCCTTTTTAAACCCACTTTTCTCGTCGGGTTGTAAATTTGGAATTACTTGCAGGCAATAATCCTCATACTGACCTGATGCCAGTATTGTGACCAATGCCCTATAGAAACCTATAACTGCAGGCATATATCCTGTATGATAGAGATGCAATCGAAGTAGCTGTTTCCGGTTAATGGATAGAAGCTCGGTAAATTGCTTCATAGAGTACTGGAAACACGCCTCATCTGCAGAAGTCAGACCTTCCCTGTTGGGCACTTCGACATTCCGATACCAGTTCAGATCAATGTATTGATCAATTGGCAGATGGCGCATACTGACAAGTCCTATATGAAATTCCTTGTCGGCAGTCCATCCTTCTGGCATATTGGGTAAACAAAGTAGCGGAAACGGTCTCGCAGTACGACCGTCGTTGTAAGTAAGAGGAGCTTCACCTGGTTGAACTCCTTCTTTTTTATGGATGAATCTCTGAAAAATTTGTGTCACCATATTCTGACGTTGATTCATAAGATTCACAGCAGAACCTTTTCCTAGCGCATCTTCGATTTGAGTTCGCAAACGAATTTCCATAAATTCCCCTCGATTTTTCAAACCATATTGCATCCAATCATTTGTTGCTGATTCTGGCACCACGTTGCCGATAACCTGGTTTCGACGTTCCTGAGGGCTTACAAGAGGTTCGGGTACTTTAGTACGAAATCTAGCCATTAAGCGTTCCCAAAGTGAACGACCATCCATCCCACTCTTGATATTTTCGTGATCCTTCACCATGGGACTTATTAGAACATCCGGTACTTCTACAAGACCGCATTTGTTAGAAATAATACGCTTCTGCAAAAACCAGATCCGATGCCGTATTGCAGTATAGTCAATATATTGATACGCTTTGGCTGTTTCCATAAATGCACGAAGATGAGTTTTTAATTGTGCAGGGCTGAATACAGATGAACCAAATCTCATTTCATTATCATTTTTTATAGTTTGACCTTTCAAATGAAGCAGTCGAATCAAGTCGAGATATTCACTTCCTATACGAATCACCGGAAAAACACCATGTCGAAGGGATTTACGAAAATCCCATCCTGACGGTGCAAATACGGCATTGCTAAGAGCAACCTGTTCAATTTGTCTACATAGTCTGGCGTATCGTGCACTTTCATCTTCGAATGCCACACGTTTAACAAGGCGACGCTCAAATGTTTCAAGATCAACGAAAAATCGTCGCAGTAATTCAATTGCTAAGTTTGCAGATTCACTCTTATCCCAGCAAGCGGATGGAATGGCGCATAAAATTGTACCGAAACTCATCATTGGCGTACTGTCCTTCCTATCCGAAGACGCCTCCTTGTCTCTGCCTCAAGATCAGCAAATGATTCGGGACACGCAAGAATAATTACATTTCTTTTTTTTGCCGCATCCTCTGCTTCGATCCGTTCGGATTCCGATAACCGCCGGTAATCAAAGGGATAAATCAGCAAAACCATTTGCCTTCTTCTCTCTGAAATATAGTGAGCAGACTCCAAATCCTGTTTGAGGTAAATCCGTATTTCGTCTCTAGAACGAGATCGAGGCAATGCCACTAGCTGTGTCATTGCTGGGATAACTAGCGGATTACTCCCGCGCGGCGACCATCCGTTCAGAGTAATTTGATTCAACTTAGGTATGTCAGGCATGCTATACGTCACGGCTACTAAATCTGATTCAAAATGTAGCTGAATGCGGTGATACTGCTTACATTCAATAACCATCTTTTCATTTTCACGAACAGGATCAATGTAACGGAATGCACGATCGAATAATCCCCAAAGAATTGCAATTCTACCGACTGCTATTGCATGGGAGGTCAGCAAACGAGAGGATGCCTCAACATCCTCACCAAGCAAAAGTTCAGGATAGGGACATCCAAGAAGAACAAAGGCAGCATCATCAATGGGCCAGATACCTGATGCAACAAGTTGGCAGATACGTTCTATAGAGAAAAGACGGCGATTAGCAAATTCACGAACAATCTCTTGGGCTTTATCCGGTAAACCGCAAAGGCGCAAGAAGAGTTCGCGGACTTCATTTGGGCTAAGAGCACCTTTTTCAACATACTTCAGTTCAACATTGACCTGTTCAGCGATGGCTTGAACATGACGTGGAAGCCCATTCGGTGCACATGATTTTGTGAACTGAACTGCCATTGAGCCACCACTTTTAACGGCATCAGAAAAAGCAAACAGTAGCGCTGCGCGTGTTGGTTCCAAACGTTTTATCCCTGGAAATTCAGTTGTAAGAAAAACGTCTATCTCGCAGAGGTTAAATGCTTCAGAAGCGCGCAAAACAATTGCAGCAGCGAGTTTACCATCAATCGTTAGACGGTAAGGACGATATTCATTTGCACGAGGGATTTTACCTTCCTCTCCATGTTCAAAATTCAGATTTCGGATATGTTTATCAAGTGAATGAATAGCATCAGTAATTGTAGTTTCACTTGCATGAATATGCCCATTTTTACCAAATTTGGTCCAATCTTCCAGATATTCCTTCCCAACACCGTATGAAACCATCTTCTGTAATCTCATACTATCAGAAAATTCTTTAAAATCATTCTTCGAAAATAAGCGCCATATTGCTATGTACTCGATCATGGATATTACTAAACCTTAATATTTGTTATTTTCATCTACTTGATCTGTTGTAGTTCATTAAGGGTTAACGGTTCAAAGCTTTGTCGCAAAAGGTTGAGTTTGCTGAGATCCGTATCCTTCAAAATTGCCGTTGCAAGCTTTTCAGCGTGTTCTAATATGCTTTGGCTATCTTCCTCGGTCAATGTTTTTGTTCCGTGAGCAAGAACAGATTTATTTCGAAATTCAGCAATTTTTCGCATTTTATGTACCCCAGCCTCTATTTTTTCCCCACCATAAAATGCAGGTTGAATACGTTTAAGAATGGATAAAATAGCCACTCCCTGTATCATCCCAATCCTATACGGGAGTGATTCTTCAAAGTGTTTCTTGTTCAGTTTCTTTGAAAGAGTTAAATATTCTTCTTCAAGTTGAGACTTCGTAATGTTATTTTTTTCAGCAAGTCCTGCGTAATCAGGTAAATCCATCTCGAATTTTCCACCGTTTGCCTGTGTAAGAGCGAACTCAACCATGGCTTCCATACAACGGTATGTAAGCAGACAGGAGAAATCATGGCGCTTCTGGTAACTGTAAAGTTTTGCAAGTTCAAAGAAAGTCGCCATAAGGGCAAGTGTTTCATTTTTCGCCACCGCGGTAAGTGCATCAAGATGGCGCTGCAGGCGTATCTGGTCATAAGATCGTCGTTCGAACAACTTGAGCATTGCGTCCTCGGTAACAAATCCTTTCATTTTTTTAAGCTTATCATCCAATTCCGGCAAATTAAGATCTGTCCAAGCGGAGTAGCATGCACAGATTATTTCACCGAAATCCTCTAGCAAATGATCTCCCCTGTTAAACTTTCTACTTTCCTTAAAATAATCCAGAGCAGCATTGTAATTTCTGTTCTTGTACACATCAAGAGCTATAACTCGACGTTGAGCCCCTTTCTCTTTTCCCGGATCCGGTAGCTTTTGTAATATTTCGAAACCGGGAATTGGTCTTCGTAACGACTTGTCGTACTTTTCATTTTCAATATAACACAATGGTAGATTTAATTCCCAGGCAGCTTGTGCTGCACTGGCACTCATAACCTTTTTCCCACCTGTAATATCCATAATATGTTTCAGAGGCATATCCGTCTCTGTATTCCGTTGTTGCAATATACAATGACGTATATCATCGTATATATCATAGTGTTTTGTTGGTTCGACCTTAATTTGCTTAATTTGATCTGGATTTAAAATCTCTTTTTTTAATAGGAACTCAAAAGCCCTATTATAATATTTCCCTGAATTCGAGCTATAGACTATTACAAGCTGTTTTGGTTGCAAAATAAATGTGCTGATCACTGTCGTCTCTGGACTGAACCCCATTAAACTTATTAAAGTGTGAAAACCTTCATTTCGAAGCTCCATATGTTGAGGATTTTTTCCAACTATTTCGAGTATATGTGGAAGAATATTTTCAAAAAAATAGTTCTCAGCAGATTCTCTATCCTTCTCGTTATCCTGCATAACCATAGAACGCCACTTTGCAATTATCTCGGGTGATATCGGTGATTCATTAGGTTGTGTTTTTTCATTGATATTTTTCATTCAGCAACCCCCCCCCTGTATAAATGAGATAATAAGATGATACATTCCTCTGTTAAAAAACGTTTGTAAAATAACATTTTCGGCAGTAAGGCTGTCTTTTCCCATAAACCGTTTAAACTGATTAAAACTGTTCAAACCGTTCAAACGGCTTAAACGGTTTATAAAGACCCTGTTACTTTGCGTCCCCTGATCACTCAGGGTTTGCCCTTGTCGGCTGTCTTTGTTTTAGTTGTTGTTTAAATTGGCGGCTATGCTCTCAAATTCATGGGTATTTGTCAAGGGAAAATATGCAATGTGATATTATCATTTTAAGGTGTTTCTCTCCTAAAAATCCTCCAGCATTTAAATCTTGACATTTCCTGGTATGCTACTTATATTTGAGTGTCGCACAGAGGTCGTCGATACTTATCAAGAACGTATGTTCGTTCTATCTTAAGAAAAGATCATTTCCGGCAGGGAATGAAACAATACAATTCGAGGGATTTTTCTATGGACGATGAACTATTTCAAAAAAGATTACTGGATTTAATTGAAGAGATTAAGCGGTTCCCTGAGGCAAAGAGAGAAAGTCTCGATATGCTTACGGGTGAAATTGGTAAAAAATATGAAGACCTTCGAAACAGTCTGTCAATATTGCAGGATACCCTTGATTCATTGCGATTAAATGTAAGGTATCTGTTTTTCGATTTGGAGGCAACCAAAAAGGAAAATGCTGCCCTGAGAAAAAAGCTGGAAGAACAGGGAAATAATAAATAACCCTATCGTATTGCCGTTGAATGGCAACTGTCTTTTTACGCTCACTATAATAAACCCTGAATGGAAGAGCTTACCCTAACCAACCTCTCAGACCAGACGCAAAAGATTCTGGAACCTTTCCTCCGGGACATCCTTGCCCATTGCAAAGAAGATATTGTTTCAATCTCTGTTATCGGCAGTGCTGTAACAAAAGACTTTCATCCAAAATATTCTGATATTAATACCCTGATTGTTGTCAAGGAAGTCAAAGTCTCATTTTTTGATTTTATTGCAACTTTGGGCAAACGTTACGGAAAAAAGAGGATACGCGCCCCCCTGATCATGACCAGTGATTACATCAGCAGATCGCTGGAGGTGTTTCCTCTGGAATTCCTGGAAATGAAATTGATCCATCAGTTGGTGTATGGAAAGGATGCCTTAAAGGATATCCGGATCGAGAAGGCAGACGTCAGACTCCAATGCGAACGTGAATTCAAAGGGAAACTCCAGCATCTTTGTCAGGGCTACATCAAGGCAATGGGAAACAGAACGACATTGACGGAATTGTTTGCAGGCTCTCTCTCCGGATATTTCCCGGCGCTTCGCGGCCTGCTTTTTTTGTATAACCAAAAGATTCCACGGGAAAAAGGCGAAGTCCTTTTTGCCCTAGAAAAGTGTTTCAATATCGATACAAGCGTGTACAGAAAATTACTTGAGATAAGGTCGAAAGATGTCTATCCACCCGTTGAAGCCCTCCGTGAGATATTTGAAAATCTGTATCGTATATTACATATCATTATTAAAAAGGTCGATGAATTTGAGATTAAACCCGCGTAGAAGAAATGGTCACCTGTACCTTGGACTTATCATGGCGTTCTTTTGTCTTTGCTTCATTGCAGAGGCGCAGGAGATGCCGGTTCCCCAGAGGTATGTGGAGGACAGGGCAAATATTGTCAGTGACGCCGTTGAGAAGGGACTGAGTGGTTATCTCCAGGAACTGGAACAGAAGACCGGCGCACAGATGATTGTTCTTACCATCGATACAACCGGAGATATCCCTATCGAAACCTACGCCCTGGAACTTGCTACGAAGTGGAAATTGGGTCAAAAGGGAAAAGACAACGGCGCCCTTGTCGTTATTGCCAGGAATGACCGCGCATACCGGATCGAGGTCGGTTACGGGCTGGAAGGGATTTTGCCGGATAGCTTTTGCGGGACGGTTGGCAGAACCTATTTTGTGCCCAATTTTCAAAAGGGACACTTCAGCGAAGGCATATTTCAGGGCATGGTCATTATGGTTCATAGGATTGCGAAAGAAAACAACGTTGAGATTACGGGTATGCCAAGTATCGCAGCGCTGAGAAAAAAATCAGCAGGACGTCAGAATCCGTTCCTCTCATTATTACTCCTCCTGGTTATATTGCCCATTTTCTTAAGTTATCTGTTTAACCGGAGACGACACTCTTCGTATTGGTGGGGTGGGCCACCAACCATCTATGGCGGACCGAGAGGATTTGGTTCCGGCGGCTCTGGCGGGTTTGGCGGTTTTGGCAGTTTTGGAGGCGGTGGAGGTGGTTCATTTGGTGGTGGAGGAGCGTCGGGAAGATGGTAAGATATTATGATTTACGATTTGCGATTTACGATTTGCGATTTTAAATTCTAAATCCAAACTCTCAAATCTAAAATCGTAAATCTAAAATCGTAGATTCTTTAATATTTTCATTTTTTTGCCGTTGGTGAACTTTGTGGTTTAACATAGGAAGTAGATTATGAAAAAGATATTACCGGTAATTGCTATCGTCATTTTTTTGGGCATTATCTTCGGTGTTTGGTATATTAAAGGGTATAACAGGGTCATTGCGCTGAATGAAAATGTGAAGAATGCCTGGTCACAGGTGGACACACAACTCAAGAGACGTTATGACCTTATTCCCAACCTTGTGGAAACGGTGAAAGGTTATGCCTCTCACGAAAAAGAGATCTTTGAAAATCTTGCTGAAGCCAGAAAGGGTTATTTCAGCGCCGGAACGATTGAGGACAAGGCCAGGGCTGCAACACAGATTGAAGGTTTTTTATCACGTTTGTTAATGTTCAGAGAGACCTATCCGGATTTAAAGGCAAACGAATCGTTTCTGAAGATGCAGGATACCCTCGAGGGCTCTGAAAATCGGATTTCCGTAGAGCGAAAGCGATATAATGATGCCGTTCGTGAACTCAATACCTATATTAAAAGCTTTTATGGCCGTTTCTTTGCCGCACGCACGGGGGTTACTGAGGCAAAGTACTTTGAGGTTGCCGAGGCTGAGAAAGAAGTACCGAAGGTAAAATTCTAACGCTGCGTATTTTTTTCATTTAGCATAGAATTCCCGTCTACACCAATGAGAGGAGGAGAAAGATGAAAGCGGTACGCATAATTGCATTTCTGTTATTTACATCATTTGCCTATGCGGGCAGCGCCTTTGCAGGTTTTGAAGGTGGTTCAAATACGTTTTACGGTACAGGCGCGGGCACATACGCGGGTGGCGACAATGATGCTTGCACCTTTATTGGTAGGAATGCCGGCTACAGCAACACCATCGGATACAACAATACCTTTCTCGGAGTATATACCGGCTTCAGCAACACCACTGGAATTTACAACACCTTCATCGGGACTCTCGCCGGCGGTAGCAACACCATCGGGTTTGGAAACACCTTTATCGGGAATGATGCCGGCAAAAGCAACACCACCGGGAGCTACAACACCTTCATCGGGGCTGGCGCCGGCAGATACAGCAACACCGGTACCTCCAGCACCTTCCTCGGTGTTGATGCTGGCCGCAGCAACACCACCGGATACTCCAATACCTTTCTCGGATTAAATACCGGCTATAGCAACACCACCGGGTACACCAACACCTTCATTGGGAGTTCCGCAGGCTATAGTAACACCGCCGGACGTTACAACACCTTCATCGGGGGTGGCGCAGGCCTTAGCAACACCGGCGGGATCAACAACACCTTTATCGGGAGAAACGCAGGCCGTAACAGCACAGGGACTGCCAATGTCTTTCTCGGCGCTAACGCGGGATACAGTGAAACAGGAAACAACAAACTCTATATAGATAACTCCAGCACCTCAACACCACTCATTTATGGAAATTTTGCGACAAATTCTCTCAAATTTAATGGCAACGTCACTATTGCGGGCAATTTGACAAAGGGTTCCGGCAGTTTTGTCCAGCCCCATCCGACCGACCCGAAGAAGGAGGTGGTCTATGCCTTCTTTGAAGGCCCTGAGCATGCGGTATTCCTCAGAGGCAAGACAAGGCTCGTTGACGGAAAGGCCGCTATCGAGACCCCGGAATATTTCAGGGTGGTCGCGGGGAAGGACGAGGATATAACCGTCCAATTCACACCACGATATACAGACACCTATGGGCTTGCTGCGGTTGAAGTGACAAAGGAAAAGATAGAAGTAAGAGAACTTAAGGCAGGTACCGGCACCTATGAGTTTGACTACTTCATTACTGCAAAAAGGGCGGGATTTGAGAGTCACGAGCCGATCCAGCCAAACACCCACTTTACTGCCGACATGATGACGAAGGATGATTTTGAGAATGCATACGCAAAGACGGACGACGTGACGGTGAGCGCCATGAGGACACTTCTGATATCCAACGGCATCCTGACCAGGGAAGGAAAGCTCAATACCGAGACGGCGAAGAAACTCGGCTGGAATGTTAAGGCGGTAGAAGTTGCCAGAAATGAACCTCACCCGGATAAACTTTAGCCCAAAGCAATCGTTCGACTGAGCTCACGACAAAGTCTCTATAGTATCAAGCACACCCCTTAAGCCATATTGTGTATTTTGCGTAACAATTTAGTTTTTTGAAAAGGTAGGGGCGAAGCATTTGCCAGTTTGGGTATGAATGCATGTATGCCAATTTTAGCAAATGCTTCGCCCCTACACTGCGCGGCAAACATCGGCCATTATTGGAAATTTTCAAAAAACTAAATTGTTACCATTTTGCCATTTAGCACAGCCTTTTCATCTACACCAATGAGAGGAGGAGAAAGATGAAATCGGTACGCATAGTTGCATTTCTGTTATTTACATCATTCGTCTATATGGGCAGTGCCTCTGCGGGGTTTGAAGGTAATTCAAACACGTTTTACGGTACAAGCGCTGGTACCAATACTGGTGGTGATGATGATTCTTGCACCTTCATTGGTGTAAATGCCGGCAGGAACAACACCACCGGGAACAACAACACCTTCATCGGGAATTTCGTCGGTTATGACAACACCACCGGGTACTTCAATACCTTCATCGGGACTCTCGCCGGCAGTAATAACACCACCGGGTACTTCAACACCTTCATGGGGACTTTCGCCGGTTATAACAACACCATCGGGTACCAAAACACCTTCGTCGGACTTCGTGCCGGCCTCAGCAACACCACCGGAAGCGAAAACACCTTCGTCGGAGATGATGCCGGCACCAGCAACACCACAGGGAACAGCAATACCTTCCTCGGAACTCTCGCCGGCGGTAACAACACCACCGGGAACGGCAACATCTTCATCGGTACTAGTGCCGGCTTTATCAACACCACCGGGGAAAACAACACCTTCATCGGTGGAGCGTCCGGCGCTTACAACACCACCGGGAACAGCAACACCTTCCTCGGGTATACCGCCGGCAGGAACAACACCACCGGGGGCAGCAACACCTTTCTCGGCAATCTTGCTGGCTATAACAACACCACCGGGTACTCCAATACTTTTCTCGGAGTAAATACCGGCTACAGCAACACCACCGGGAGCGGCAACACCTTCCTCGGTGGAGACGCCGGCTTCAGCAATACCACCGGAACCTCCAGCACCTTCCTCGGACTTAGTGCTGGCAGCAGCAACACCACCGGATACGCCAATACCTTTCTTGGTGTAAATACCGGCTATAGCAACACCACCGGGTACTCCAATACTTTTCTCGGAGTAAATACCGGCTATAGCAACACCACTGGGATTTTCAACACCTTCCTCGGCTATCTTGCCGGCTATAGCAACACCACAGGGAACAGCAACACTTTCCTTGGACTTAGTGCTGGCCGCAGCAACACCACCGGGTACTCCAATACCTTTCTTGGGAATACTGCAGGCTTTAACAATACCGCCGGACGCAACAACACCTTCATCGGAGATGGCGCAGGTTACAGCAATACCACCGGGATTAACAACACCTTTATCGGGAAAAACGCAGGCCGTACCGGCACAGGAACTGCCAATGTCTTTATTGGCGCTAATGCGGGATTCAGTGAGAAGAGAAACAACAAACTCTATATAGACAACTCCAGCACCTCTGCTCCCCTTATCTATGGAGATTTCGCGACAAACTCTCTCAGATTTAATGGAAATGTCACAATTACGGGCAATTTGACAAAGGGTTCCGGTAGTTTTATCCAGCCCCATCCGACCGACCCGAAAAAGGAGGTGGTCTATGCCTTCTTCGAAGGTCGTGAACATGCCATATTTCTGAGAGGCAAGGCACGGCTCGTTGACGGAAAGGCTACGATAGAAACTCCGGAAGATTTCAGGGTGGTCGCAGGCAGTGATGAAGATATAACCGTACAGTTCACACCGAGGTCGCTTGATTCAAAGGGGCTTGCTGCATATGGAGTAACCAGGGATAAAATCCAGGTAGGAGAACTCATGCAGGGCACGGGCACCTATGAGTTTGACTACTTCATTACCGCAAAAAGGGCGGGATTTGAGAGTCACGAGCCGATCCAGTCAAATACCCACTTCACTGCCGATATGATGACGAAGGATGATTTTGAGAATGCATACGCAAAGACGGACGATGTGACAGTGAGCGCCATGAGGGCACTTCTGATATCCAACGGCATCCTGACCAGGGAAGGAAAGCTCAATACGGAGACGGCGAAGAAACTCGGATGGACTGTTAAGGCAGTTGAAGTTGCCATGAATGAATAGCATCAGGAAAAGACGTATGCATAAATTGACGAACAATTTAAACTATTGAAATAGTAGAGCCGAGATCACACCTATCTGCCAGTAGACAGGTGTGATAGACATTTAGCGGGGAATGAACCACCCGCACTACACGTTCTGATTCGTTCGGGTTAGGATAACACAGATGAGTAAATGCCAGGACAAAAAATACCCGTGTAAAGACTGTTTTAGTTGTCAGTTCTGCAGCGACGAGCGCTGCGCTATGTGTTTGTGCAGCAAGCATAAAACGAGACAATTAAGCGTTGAAGAGCAGATTGCTCTGTATGAGGCATTGAATAAGGATGTTTTTCGTAAATGATGGAAACAGGGCACAACGCCTAACCTAACAAACCAAAATCATATTTTAGAATTACGATTTACGATTTGGGATTTATGATTTGGGATATAAAATCGTAAATCGTCAATCCTAAATCATAATTTCCAGCTACGTATTAGATTCTTCGCTCCGCTCAGAATGACATTTTCGCATTATTCTGTCATTCTGAGGAAGTGAAACGACTGAAGAATCTCAACCTTGAAATTCCTGGACATCAAGATACCCATGTCTATCTCGTACCCCCAAAACAAAAAGCCTGAATTGCTCTCACCGGCCGGTACTATGGAGTGCTTTTTTGCCGCTGTTGAAAACGGGGCTGATGCCGTTTATTTTGGCTTAGAGGATTTCAGCGCCCGTGCCAGCGCGCAAAACTTTACCCTTGCCGACGCAAGCAAGGCCATTGCTTATGCCCGCAAGAGCGCTGTCAAGGCGTATATCGCTTTAAATACCCTGATTAAGACCTGTGAGATGGAAAGGGTGGTTGATCTATTGATTGCCCTTGAAGAGATACAACCCGATGCCCTGATTCTTCAGGACATGGGGCTTCTCCATCTCATACAATCTCGATTTCCTCATTTTTGTCTCCACGCCAGCACACAGATGACCATTCACAATCTTGCCGGAGTGAAACAACTGGAGCGGATGGGGTTTCAACGCGTTGTGTTAGCCCGTGAATTGTCGGTTGATGAAATAACGAATATTGCACAGAATGCCACAATGAAGATTGAGGTCTTTGTCCACGGGGCTTTGTGCTATTCCTATTCCGGACTCTGCTTCTTAAGCAGTATGACCGGCGGCAGGAGTGGAAATCGCGGCCGATGCGCCCAGCCCTGCAGGATGCGGTATCAGACTTCTTCGGGTGATGACGGTTATCTTTTTTCCATGAAAGACCTGCTCACCATTTCCCAGATTAACAAGCTGATAACTGCGGGCGTTCATTCATTCAAGATCGAAGGGCGTATGAAATCGCCAGAATACGTCGCGGTGGTAACTAATGCCTACCGACGAATGATTGACGGCAGACTGCACGACGAAGGCGATACCATTCGCAGGATAAAGACCGTATTCAGCCGGGAAACAACCCATGCGTACCTATTTCAGGAAGATCGCCATCAAACCAAAGACAGCGCAAATCATCAGGTCAAGGCAGCAGACGCAATTAACCCATCATATCCAGCAAACATCGGTTCTTATGCCGGAGAAGTAATAGACTCAAGAAGAGGACGCATTGTTATACGGGCAGATAGCGATATTGGTGTGAGGGATCTCTTGCAGGTGTTTGATAATGCTCGGACAGAACCGTCGTTGCTGCATGTTAAATCCCTTGAAATTAACAGGAAACGCGTCTTTGAAATACACGCAGGCGATATCGCAATGATTGCTTCCGAACAACCCTTTACGCCGGGTGCTAAGCTATATTTGATCTCTTCGCAAAAGATCAAGGAAACGTTTCGTCCAAAAGTTCCTAAAAAACTTATTACAGCCAAAATACCCGTTAATTTAGAAGTGAATGTAAGGCCTGACGGTATCTCTGTAAAGGGAACCGTAAGGAACGTCACTCTAACAAAGGATTATCCTGTAAAACTGGAGCGGGGCATTCATCGGGTAAGTGAAGGAGAGGATATAAGGGACAGCTTTTCCCGGCTGGGAGAGACACCGTTTGAGCTGAGGAATTTTCTAGCAAATATCTCTGAAAAACTCTTTATCCCATTAAGTATGTTAAACGAGATTCGGAGAGATTTTTTCCAGCACCTATCGGTATCATATGTGAAAGAGAAAGCGGAACGGTCTCAGAACATAAAAAAGTGGTTAAAGGAAGTAGCTATTGAATACCGTGATCCAGGCACGAGATTTTCAGAAGAAGATGGAATCAGGTTATCGATTAAGATAGATAAGCTACAGTATTTGAATCATATTCCCTTAGAAAAGATTTATAAAATTTACCTTGTTCTAACAAACGAAACGACTGAGAACCTCGTAGCGCACTATGACTGCAGCCAAATCCCCATTAATAAAGGGGGAATAAGGGGGTTGTTAGGCTCATGCATACAAAATGACAAACATATTATTTCATCACTGGCAAGAGACAAGATCATTTTTTCATTACCAGCCATCATGCGGGACATGGGAAATGGGTTTGAAACGTATGAATATTACAAAAATTTCGTACAGAAATTAATAGCGCAAGGTTTCCGGCAGTTCCAGCTTTCCAATCTGGGCGCCATGGATTTGTTTAAGAGGGCAGACGTGCAATGGTATGCTGATTACCCACTGTATTGTCTGAACCCGCTTTCTGCTGCACAACTCAGGAAATCAGGGTTTTGCCGATATACCTTGTCTCCTGAGGATGATAATGAAAACATACAGACGCTGTTTACCGCTGATGCCGATCTCATTATTTATCAGGATACCCCCCTCTTTACGTCTGAGACCTGTGTATGGGCGAATATGAAAAGAATGTGTCCCGGCATGAATCAGTGTAGTTTCAGGCAGGTAACGGTTGAAAATGAGTACGGCGACCGGTTCGTTGCCATAAATGATCGGTGTAAGACGGTGGTCATTGGCGAAAGACCATTCTCCCTTATCCATTATATACCAAAACTTCTTGATGCCGGACAGCGGGATTTCAGGATTGATCTCTGCTGGCGGGATTATACGCCGGAAATGATTGAAGACATATTCCAAAGTATTCAAAAGAAGAGTAAAATGAAAAATTCAATGATAGGGAATTTTGAGAGGGGATTGTTATAGCATAGATTAACGAAATAGCCATTGGCATTTCTTGCCAAACTCATTTTATAACCTCTGGTCGGTTAGGTCGAGGCATGGAACCCACCCTACAATTATAGTCGACGACTAAAGAAAGTTGTCATTCCTGCGAAAGCAGGAATCCAGTATTCTCCTTTATTTTTCTAGATTCCCACTTTCGTGGGAATGACACGTTGAAAACATTTATGTGTACTTATTTATGACGTTCACTATAGTCTTACAGGTTGTCCGAGAATTATCATTCCGAACTCGTTTGGGAATCTCACACCCATTAACACCATTAAAATCAAGCGATTCTGAATTAAGCCTATCCTGATGAAAATCAGAATTCAGCATGCCAAAAGGATGTTTTTTTCTATTCCCTGACAGTCTGATCAGGTATGACTCTCCTTTTATCTGATATACTCAACTTTTTTATTTTTGACAGATACGTTCTCGCTCATGAAAATACTTGACAGTGTTTTGCCAATTACTTACTATATCGCTAAACAGTCGCCGTACTTTATTATATGCCTCATGAGCATACAGTACATTTTTTAATTGTTCACTTACGGTAAAAGATGCCAACCGTTGCTAAAATTGGTCCGTATCGTTTTTACTTTTATTCCAGTGATGCAACTGAACCAGCCCATATCCATGTAAAGCATGAAAGATTTACGGCTAAATTTTGGTTAAATCCAATCCGGTTGCAGAAATCTAAGGGATTTAGTGATAATGATCTCATACAAATCCAAAAATTGATAGAAAAGAATAAAGAAATATTTCAGGAGAAATGGAATGAGCACTTTAGTGTTTGAACATGAATGTTTGGCCCAAAGAGTTGTGTTTACCGAGAGTTCTTTTGTAGTTTATCTTACTGATGGGAGAAATATATCCGTGCCCATTATTTGGTATCCTCGATTGCTAAACGGCAATAAACAAGAACGAGAGAACTATGAACTCATTGGAGATGGAGAGGGAATCCATTGGCCGGATATCGATGAAGATATTAGCGTCGAAGGGATATTGGCTGGCCGACGCTCTGGAGAAAGCCAAAGTTCCCTTGATAAATGGCTTAAAAAAAGATCCCAACAAAAACAAAATAAAAATACCTAACCCAAACGAATCGGGATGTGTAGTGCGGGTGGTTTATCCCCAGCCAAAATGCCGCACTCAAGGGATCGGCGCTACAATTTTTGATAAAAATATCAAAATATATTTTGTAAGCTATTCCTTGAAAATAGTATGAAAGAATTTCTGTAATTCCTCCCAAGATTTCCTGTCGGCATCAGCGTTGTATGCTATGGGGAGATTGAATTTCTCCGCATACCATGTTACCTATCCTATGTTCGCAAGCTCAAATCTATCCTTAAAGGCCTCCAATACCCGTTCTCTCATCCTGATGTGTGTGTCCATCGTAAGCTGGGGATCCTTAGATACGAGTTCAAAGGCATCGCTGCGGGCTTTTTTGAGAATGGGGAAGTCCTTTATGAGGTCGCTTATTCTCAGCTCAGGCAATCCATGCTGACGTGTCCCAAAAAACTCGCCTGGCCCCCTTAACCGGAAATCCATCTCGGCGATTTTGAATCCGTCACTGGTCCTGGTCATAATCTTAAGCCGTTCGTTCGACACAAGACTTGTGGGATTCCCAAACAGCAGGCAATACGACTGCTCGCTTCCTCTCCCAATGCGTCCGCGTAGTTGGTGGAGTTGAGACAGCCCAAACCGTTCTGCATGTACGATAACCATTACGGTCGCGTTAGGGATGTCAATGCCCACCTCGATGATCACCGTAGAGACCAGAATATCATATTTCCTTTCCTTGAAATCCGTCATTACCTTATCTTTATCAAAAGACTTCATTTGGCCATGAAGCAAACCCACCCGGTGGGACGGAAATACCTCGCCTTGCAGTCTTTTTGCCTCAGTAACGGCAGATTTCAGATCAAAAGATTCCGATTCTTCAACAAGGGGATAGACAATAAACACCTGCCTCCCCTTCGCGACTTCACCTTTGATGAAATCGTATGCTTGTTTTTCTCTGTCTTGTGTTACCCAAATGGTCTTCACAGGAGAGCGACCCGGAGGCATTTCATCCAGCAGAGAAAAGTCGAGGTCTCCAAATAAGGTAAGAGAAAGGGTGCGGGGAATGGGAGTCGCCGTCATGATCAGCACGTCGGGGCAAACCCCCTTCTTTTTCAACTTCAGACGCTGCACTACGCCAAATTTGTGCTGCTCGTCTATTACCACAAGGCCTAACCGATTGAACTGAACCGTTTCTTCAATAAGGGCATGCGTTCCGATAATCAGATCGCTCTGCCCCGTTTTAATTTGATCAAGGCTGTTCTTTCTCTGCCGAAGATTCGTGTCCCCTGTTAGCAAGTGCATCCTGACATGAGAGTGAGCAAGGTATCGCTGCATGGTCTGGAAATGTTGTTTCGCCAGTATCTCCGTAGGCGCCATAAAAGCAGTCTGATATCCATTGGCAATTGCGGCAAGGATGGCATAGATCGCCACAACGGTCTTGCCCGAACCAACATCACCCTGCAGCAACCGGTTCATGGGCTTACTGCTTCTCATGTCCTCGGCAATTTCATGAATTGCCCGCTCCTGCGCATGCGTCAAAGGGAAAGGGATAAGATTGCGGATGTGGGTGTCGACATTGGCCCCTATCTTGAACGAGATGCCCGTTTCCTCTTTAATGCCGCGCTTCCTCAGCGCCATAGCCAATTCAAGGGTGAACAATTCGTCGTAAACAAGTCTGAACCTGGCATGTTTCAGGTTCTCAAACGTTTCCGGGAAATGGATATTTACGATAGCATCGTTTATGGGGAGTAGCTGATTTTTCCTGATAATTTCTTGTGGAAATATTTCGTCAACACAGGCGGCAAAATGATGCACTGCCTCTTTCATAATCTTTCGGAAGTGGGTCTGGCTCATATGTTCCGTAAGCGGATACACAGGAACGATACTCCCCTCCTTTGCATTCGCTTCGTCATCCTGGACGATTTCGTATTCAGGGCTTAACAACTGGAGGTATTTATATGCCCCCACCTTCCCATGTAAAAAGGCCCTGTCGCCCACATGAAATTTATTTGTGAGAAAGGGCTGGTTGAACCAGGTCGCAGCAATCGTACCCGTTTCATCACTGACAAAGACCTCCAGGACGTTCTTTCTGCTTCTTGCCATTCTCGTTTGAACGCCAAGCACCTTGCCCTGAATCGTAATCTCTGCGCCAATCGTGGCCTCAGAAATCTTTTGTATCCGGGTACGGTCTTTGTAATCCCGTGGGAAATAGAAGAGCATATCACGAATCGTATGGATTCCTAGCTTCCCAAAGATTTCAGTCCTTCTTGGCCCGACGCCTTTGAGGTACTGAACGGATTGATGCAATGCGGACGGTGAGGACGTCTTAGTTATGGATTTCGTATCGACCATGTGAAAACATTCCTGATGTGGCTTACGAGCGGTTCATTCCATGCAATAACATCTGCATATGCACTATAGCAACAATAAGGTTGGCAATCGTATGAAGGGTCTTCTGGTCAAATATAGTTGAAGGGGCAAATAAAAACGTACCATGCTTTTATAGCAAGAGATCTTTTTAGATGTTGGACTTCTTTCAATAAATGAATCAGATTCTCGCTTCGCGCAGAATGACATTTTCGCATTACTCTGTCATTCTGAGGGAATGAAACGACCGAAGAATCTCAACTCTGAAATTCCTAAACCTAAATTTACCCATACAAAACTTAGAAGACCCATGGCTTTTTATTCACGCCAAAAATCCCGTTTTACACTCAATGATAGATTCATATGCGGTCGTAAGTAAACAAACCAGAAAATTATACCAACCAGAATAACTCCACCTACAATATTTCCCAAGGTAACGGGTATAAGATTGTGTATAAAAAATCCCTTCCAGCTAAGCAGAGAAAGGTCTAATGGTTTCCCGGCCATTTTTTCAGACGCTACGATTATTGCTTCATTTTTCCTTAATACGATTCCTATCGGAATAAAATACATGTTAGAAACACATTGTTCAAACCCGCTGGCAACGAAACCACCTATGGGAAACACAATGGAAACAACCTTATCTGCCACACTCCTGCCGCTAAAGCATAACCAGACCGCAAGGCATATTAATGCATTGCAAAGAACCCCTCTGGCAAAGGCAGCCATAAAAGACAGGTTGACCTTTTTATGAGCGATAAGCAAGGCCTTTGCTCCAACCATGTGGTCGAAAAATTCCCACTGCTGCGATTTGTACATCCAGCAAACCATTGTGAGGCAACCTATAAAATTACCCGTATATGAAATGGTCCAGTTGTTGAGCAATTCACGCATTGTAATCCTTTTACTCAAATAACCCATGATTATTAAGCAATTACCCGTGAATACTTCAGCGCCACCGACGACAGCCAATATGAATCCCAGAGAATATACAATCCCTTCAATAAGAGAGGTAAGTCCAGGGTGCAAGGTGGAATCACTGATCACTAAGGTGGAAAATTGTGCTCCAAGGCCAAGATAAGCTCCAGCGAGAATGCTAAGCATGAAGGTCTGGGAAAGACTTACTCTCGCCTTTACTAATGCTACCTTGTCAATTCGGGAAGCGATTTGTGTGGGTGAATAGGCATCTGTAGCTATAAGCTCGGTAAGTTTTGGAACCTCATTTTTTGCCATATTTGTAACTATTAAAATTTATCAACTTCATCACCAACCCCTCGTTTCAAATTCATATGAACGATGCGATGTATCCTTGGTCATACCATGCTCAATTAATTTCCAGTAGTTTTGTTCTTTCTCGTAGGTAATCTTGTAGGAATAATCCACCATCCTCCACCGCCAGAAAAAGAAATGTGATATGCCCGTCACAAATATATCGAGACGCCTTGCCTTGGGGTCTACATCCTCAAACATCGCCACACAATGCTTTGTCGCCTTGGGAGCCAACTCTCCCTTTGCCATGGCGGCATACTGGTACTTCTTACCGTCCTTGTAGTCTTCATCTAATGAAGTAACGTGCTCCATAATATCCGGATAATAAGCATCCGGATACTTCTCGCCGGTATCTGTCACCAGCAACACTTCAATGGGAACTAATATAGGTTTGTCTATGGTATTTCCCAGGTTGTAGAACCATATGATGTACATGACCTCTCCGGCGGTTCCCTTGTTATGCACATACGTTTTCGGTGCATTCCACGAAAAATCGAGCTGAGAAGCATTCACAATTCGGGACATGCTTAAAGCAACCAGTATCACACAGAAAAGACAGACTGCTTTCATACCTCACTCCTTCTTGATGATATGGACCGATTCCTTTTTTTTCTTCTTACGTTCAACAACAATAAGTCTTGTTGCCTTGTAAATATAATCACCCATAGCAGTGCCGTCATTGTTAGATTCCACGCCCATTGCATATAATCTTATAGGATTGGCTACCAGAAAATCGGACGGAGGAGCCTGCCATTTTACATGCCAGAATTTCTGTCTGGTTCCTTTCTTTGTATGGGTTGCAAAACGCCCACCAGCTTCTACCTGGGTATCTTTATCATCTCCAACATTGATAAAGGTGCCCACAAGTCGATTGCCATAATAATTATCATGTGCAGTAATTTGAAAGCCGTGGAATTCCATATCAGTCTGTTTGAAGGATACCAGAATGTCCACAATCTCTCCGGGCTCACATTTATCAAGCACAAAGAGCATAAACTTCCCCTTGCCCGAATTGATAGGATATTGGTAGTGACATCCCAAATTGCCGCAGGTAAACGTACCGGGAGCAGCAAACCGAAAACTATATCTGTCGTACCCACTACCGAGACAGCTTATGGGTGCACCGTCAGAGTGAGCACGTAACAATTTACAAAACAAGCCGGATACACAAAAGCACAGGAATACTGGATATATTCTTTTTAACATGCCTTTCATAAAACCCTCTTTATTTGCGTCATTATTTTTGTTCTTCGCCTTCACATTCCGTTCCGTATTTTCTAGTTATTTTTTGCGCTTACCAAGGATTTCATCAATTCTATGCCGTAAACGATAGGAACACCAAAGTTAGAACCGCGAAACCCTGGGAAAACACCATAATTAATCCCGATCACCTTTCCTTTGTTGTTGAAAATGGGACCCCCGCTGCCACCAGCAGTTGTTTGAGCATCGTAGACAATCCTATTATGCATGATATCACTTAGATGTCCTTGCGTTGAAAGAGGTCGTATCAATCCCCAGTTTGAAAGCTCTTGTACCAGCGGTATGAAGGGCATACTGAAGAGCTGCTTTACAATCTCAGGGTCTGTCTTTGCAAAAATGGCATTAACACCGGCAGGATAACCTAATAATACAACCGGTTCTCCAACGATCGCCCCTTTACCCGTAACGTCCAATTCAAGGATGGGTATCTTAACGCCACGGGTATCAATGCGAAGGATCGCCACATCTACGTCTTCAGAAATACTTTCGACATGCAATGCAAACGATTCTTTCATACTTGGGAAAAATGCCCGAAACACCTCAAATCGTGGCTTAATCGTGGGTTCTATATGAATGTAAGGGGACATCTCCATTTCCCACCATGGCTCAGCGATATGCCGGTTGGTCAGGATCAGGCCGTCTGCACTCACCAGAAAGCCGGTACCTGTGTATTCATTGATTCCCCGCTGCCCTTTCCCCATCATCATAAGCGGTTCACCCGTCACCTCATCATAAAAATAAAAGGCACCCTGGATCAGGCAAACCCCACCGCTGTAACTCTTGATGATATTCTCTGCAACGGTTCTTTCAATTTCAAGAGTACGCACCTTTTCAACCGTCTTTGATAACCGGGAATATTGCGCATAAAAATACGATATAAGACCACTGAATATAACAAGAAGAATGAGAAAGGCGCTTATTTTAAAAGTGTGAGACGTCTGGGTGAATACCTCCCACAGAAGCTGCTTAAAAAATGCTGTCGCCGTTGTAATTCTTCCTCTCTGAGATGTACTCGCTATACCCAGAGAATCTTCCACGATCTCCGTCCATGGTTTGCATACATCGGCATCGTCCGTTTTAATACGAAACCGCAATTTTGGACCACCGGCGCCAAACTCTATCAGATCGCCGTCTTTCAGTGTGGTTTCGCTCACCAATCTGTTGTTTACAAGCGTGCCCTGCGCGCTTCCCAGATCTTTTAGTACATATTCACATGCCTGTAGCTGTATGCTGGCATGATGCCCTGACGTGTTCCTGTCTATCTCAGGGTCAAAATGGAGGTGGGCTTCAGCATCGGTGCCAATTAATATCTTTTCTGCAGCAAAAACTTCAGTATTTCCCCTGTGACTCCCCGTTAGATGGACAAAAATTGCCTTCAAATAAATACCTACCCTGTTCTCTCTATGTTATAACACCATCACGATGATAACATTCATCTTTAAGCACTGCGATAAATGGAAGATTTCGATATTTGTTATTGTAGTCCAATCCGTAACCAACTACATAATCATCTCCAATATCAAAACAGCGGTATTCGGGCTGAACACCGTGCCTCCGTTTGCTTACCCGATTTAAAAGAACACAACTCTTCAGTGTTTTAGGGTGGTATTTTCTGATGTCTTCCAACACTTTCGTCAAAGTACTTCCTGTATCAACAATATCATCAACCACCAATACATGTTTCCCTTCTATGTCGATCTTAAATTGACGGATTACCCTGGTCTCTCCCTGGGGAAAGGTCGACTCCCCATAGGTAGCGGCATCAATGGTATCCAATCTAATGGGATGAGGAATGAGGCGAATCAAATCGGCAAGGAAGATAAGACTCCCGTTCAAAATCGCAATAATCGTCCACTCCTTGTCCTGATAATCACGGATCAACGTCTTTGATACATCAAGGAGCTTGCCTCGAATCTGTTTTTCATTAAATATTACTCTTGCAATATCTTTCTCCACGGTTTCGTTCCCCTTTTTTATTTCTCTGCAGAATTATACTTTTCAATAATAGTTGCTTATAACAAGGCTAAAGCCTTGCCCTACGTCAATTTTATTTTCTACGTTTACTATATAAGAGTTCCATACGACTATCGTTGTTCGCGACGTTCCTGTGCAATTTGTTTCAATATACGGTCCTCTGCAATAGCCTCTTCTGTTTTTCCAAGTTTATCGTAAATAGTGAAAAGGAGGTTATGTGTCTTTTCAGAGTTTGGGTTCAAGTGAACAACCTTTTTAAACTGTGCAATAGCCTCATCTATCATATTTTTTTTATAATAGCAAACCCCTAAAAAATAATGTGCATCTTCCAAGTTGGGATTAATTTCTATTGCCTTTTGACACGCTGCTATCGCTTCATTATGTTTCTCAATCAAACTATAGGCAACGGCAAGATAAAGGTATCCCTCCGCCTCTTTTTTATCTTTTCTTGCTGCAAACAGCTCAATTGCCTTTTTATATTCACCTAATGCATTATCAACTTCCTCTTTGGCCACATATGCAAAGGCAATGTTATAATGTGCTTTCGGTTCATTTGGATTTACGTCAATTGCTTTTTTCAGTTCCGCTATGGATTCGTCAATCATACCCTTTGCATAATATGCAATTCCCAAATGATAATGGGCATCATAGAGGTTCGGATTTAATTCTAATGCCTTGTTGAATTCTCCAATAGCCTCAGTGTATTTTCCCTTGTTATAAAGCACAATCCCTTCTTTATTATAATGGTTTGCCTTATTACCGCACCCTGCTATAATACAAAATGTCAGGAATAACAGCCATTTTGCAGATTTCGTAATTCTATGAAGTCTTAACATCAATCTATCCTTTATTACGTAAAACAATCACTGATCACTATATCCGCTAGATGTGAAGAGTATATTTCTTATAAAACCCTATATTTTTGTAAACGAGGTTTGCCGCCAGAAAATTTGGGGCTTCATTTCCAGGGTTCGGTTTTAGTTCAACAACATCAAAACCAACGACCTTCTTTTCTTTATATACTTTACGCAAAAAGTCCAGCGTTCGATACCATCCCAAACCACCCGGCACAGGCGTGCCGGTAGCCGGCATGATAGAAGTATCAAAACCGTCTACATCCAATGTTATATATACATTATCCTCTAAGGTTTCCAATGCCTGATCATGCCAATCATCGTTGTCATGGATATCCTTTGCATAGAATACAGAGACTGCATTTTTCTTCTTCCGGGCAAATAACAGCTCCTCTTTGGATACCACCCTGACACCAAAACTGGTTACCTTACATTTTAAATCCTCAACTACTCGTCTTGACACACTTGCATGGCTGAATCGGGTGCCGCCAAATTGTCCCATCATGTCAAGATGCGCGTCCAATTGAAGAACAGATAATTTCCGGTATTTCTCTTTGTAAGCCCTGATTACCCCTTGTGAGATAGAGTGTTCGCCTCCCAAAGTTACCAAAAATTTATTGTCCTTTACGATACCTTTGCTCGTCTGATATAACGTATCAACTACTTTTTTCGCATCTGTGTGTATTTCTTCTATATTGAGAGTCCCGATAGTAAAAATTCCTATCGTATAAATTTCATCCAACTCATCATCATAAGGCTCAACATTAATAGATGCATTCAATATTGCATTAGGACCGAGTTTAGTTCCTGATTGATACGTAGCAGTTCCATCAAACGGAACACCAAGAATTACGACTTTGGAACTTTTATATGCATCATCGGCGTCCCTATAATCAGTTGGAAATGCACCAAATTGCAATGAGCTTAGCGTATATTCTTTTATATCACTCAACATTCATTATCTCCGGTAGTGCATATGAGGATCATAGTTATATAAACAAAAAAGGCATCTCATACAAGATGCCTTTTTTGTTTTTGACTTTTGAACTAAAGCTCCCTTATGAGTGTTGCGTATTTCGTTTCTTTTTCCATAAAGCAGCGCCAAACATAATCACCGCTACGATACCGACAATACTTCCAACGATACCGGCAACATTCTTTCTTCCTTTAGCGTGTAACATTTTATCAACTTCTTTCCCTCGTTTCAGTGCTATTGCCTGACTTTCCAGAATGTTGATCTTCTGATACATTTTTGCAGCACCATACCACCAGGCAATATCCTGCTGACCGTGAGCAACGCCTTTATAGGCATGCGCCTTGTCACCAAACCACATGTCTGCATAGGTAATCTCAATCTCTGATGGGTTGTTTCTACCGGTTGCGAACAATCCATGCAATCCAAGAATCGGCCCGATGACAGGAACTTTACCCGCTTTAGTTTTAAATGCGTTATACACAGCGTCACCCAATAATCCTGGCCCGAGGGCATCAGCAAGGATATCTCCAAGAGGGAAAATATCTCTTTCTTTTATCGGTACCTCAAAGGCATCGTTTACAACGATATCATCCAAAATAGCCTGAGCTCTATCCTGCAATCTCCACATCTCAAACATGAAATCATTCAAGTTTTCACGGTATAATCTGGCAAAACGCGGACTATGACATTTGCTACAAACTGACACCCACTGCTCAGACCTCTTTTTATTTTCAGGAGAATAGATATCCAAATTGTAATTCAGCGGCGGTAAATTTATGCCGTGAGGATAATCTTTTAAGGAAGATTTGTAATCTATCCCCTTTGGCGGTACCGTCCCCATCCTCCATACACCCTTTGTAACTGGGTTATGAGCAAACTTCCCATTCCCCTGGTCAAAATGACAGAACTGACAGGTTGGAGTTCTGTAATCCTTGCCTGGAACAATTTCCGCCAATGGTTTCTCCCAATCCCAGTGGTCCCCCTCCAGATGATAGATATACCCCATTTTCGATTCACCATACGTCTCTGCATCGGGATGGTCAAAACCCATATGGCAACTCATACAAGCCTCAGGTCTTCTGCCCTCTGCCGCTGAAAACTTATGCCTTGTGTGACAAATATTACATCGGTCTGTAGCATGACATAAATCACAACCAAACTGGGCCGCTGGATATCCCCTTCGAAACATTTCCGGGTACCACGGTGGAATCACATTCGCAGCTAAGCCATCAATATGATTAGGACGGCCACGTTCAGATTCACTCATAAATTCCGTTGTTTGTTGAGGATGACACTCACCACAGGTTGCTGGCGTTGGCATATGGAGTTCTTTATGGTCCTTCCCATGACAATCGCTACAGGTAACTTCTTTCAGTTCCCTCCCTATCAACTTTTCAATTTGCTGTGTCTTCTCGGCAAAACGTGGGTTTTTCCTCGGATTTGCGTGAGTAGAATCCCTCCAATCATTAACAAAACCTGGAGTTACCTCTTCATGGCATTTCACACAATCAGACGGCTTATATTTTTCAAGCAACTGATCATAATAGGTTCCATCGGGTTTAACATAGTGGCGGACCGGAAACCAATACATTTGCAACGGAACTGGCTTATAGACATTTTGCCAGGGACCAGCACCCTTTTCCAATCCGACATTATTAGTAAACCAATCCTTCAACGTATCATTGGGATACAAAATATCATAATAGCTGGTAGCCTTTTTTTGCATTTCTTTCAACTCAGCTTCAGACTGCGCTTTTAGGCTTCCAGTCTGCAAACTCCACACTAACGGGGCAGCGAATAAAATCGCGCCCAATTTCAACAACTTCATAATAAAGCCTCCTCCCATCAAAACCAGCGTTTTTTAGAAATTTATCGGATAAAAAATTCTGTCAATGAATTTTTGGTAACGGCTTAGCAGTTCCACCTTCTTCTGAAAAACTCGTCTTATATGGCGTTGTGTGTTGCGGGAAAAACCACTCGTCTGAACCACCTCTTTCCTGGAAAAATTTCAGCCGCATTTCATGATTACGGGTATGGTGGCAAGGTCCGCACACATTATACGGTGTTCCAAACGTCCCAACTTTCGCTATTTTTTGCCCCTCAGGTGCCTTTCCAATCTCCATAAAATAGCTAAACACCTCTCCGGCCCCATGACAAGCCTCACAGGTAACTCCCTCCTCGGAGTATTTACCGGTGGATTCATCATACCCTGTAGTATGGCACTCGAGACATTTTTTTCGATACGCATCGTTTCCTGCAAGATAATCAGGAGCTTCTTTCACCCGTTCAAATGTCTTAAACTTGATCCTCTGCCATCTTTCTACATGTGGAGAAGTCAATCCTTTGTGGCATTTGAGACATTTTTGGCTACCAACATAGATCGCTTTATCACCGGTAATGCTGTACTTCTTGAAATCCCCCATTTCCAGTCGTTGATTTGGGTCACTTTCTTCCGGGGTCAACGTTGCCAGTTCACTCCAAAATCCGAACATGGTTTCGGCAGAGGTTAGTCTCAGTTCCATCTGTCGCTTATGATAATACATACCCTCATGAGCAACCTCTTCACTTAATGCCCTACCAATACCTCCATGACACACGGTGCACCCGTAGATATCAAACGGAAAATCTTTTACATTGGGATGCGCTGCCTTCAATTTATTCTCATCTATATGACAAGTCATACACCGATCTACTTTATCCCCGTTTTGCTGCTTGCTCCAACTGTAATCTCCCTTTAACAGTATCTGCTTAATCTCATATGTCGGTCTTTTCAGAGATGCCAATCGCTTGCCCAACAACTCTTTGTCTTTCGCAGCAGTAGCCGCCTCGAACTCTTTTTCAACCTTAACCGCTTGTTCTTCATAATACTCCTTCTGAAACTCCATCCATTTCGGCTTAAACTCGTCTTTAAGCCACATTGAAGTAGAGATGAAAAACAAGGCACTCAATACAAAAAAGATCAATCTTTGTAAGCTCATAGTTCACCTATTCTGGAAATGCTGAAATTAGCCACCACACAAAAATTCATATATTAATCCACGGCGTCGCGATAATATATTTCACATTAAACGCCAACCGAAACACCATTTTAATCACGGTCCCAAGCATAGTCAGGAGCAAGCCCATCGTAAGTGAATATCGAATAACGCCTAACCTCATAAAAAAATCTCTTTTCACTAAAGCAGGAAGTATTAATCCCGCAAAATAAAAACCTCCCATGAGAACAATTCCTAATGGTAATGGTAAATCATGCAACGGCGGTGGTGTCGGGAAGTCGTGAGTCCATGCCTCCCACGGCCAAAAAAAAGCCCAAAACGGCCCCCTCAGAGCCGTACCAATATATATCAACACATACCAAAAAATGTAGCCGAAGACAAACGTAGTTACGGCAAACTTTCTTTCTTTAAAGGTGTAATAACCGTTTCCCTTTGGGTTATTATCCAAATACGGGATAAGAATCAAACCCAGAATAATAATGCTTGGCAACACAACACCGGCATACCATGGATCAAAATAAACCAATGCCTCCTGCAAACCCAAAAAATACCACGGCGCCTTGGCCGGATTCTCAGCCTGCCCAGGATTTGACAGTTCTCTAAGAGGTGCATCTACAAAATACGAATAGAACAACAGCCCTACCGTAACAAAAATAGCAGCTAAAAATTCTTTAGCTACCAAGGTGGGCCATGTAAAAACCTTATCGTCTTTAAATTCGATTATTCCTTTCTTTTCCTGCCTAACTTCCATGGAACCACTCCTCAGAAATATCTCTCATGAATTATTCTAAATCGCCACTACCTTATAAAGGACCAGAAATCCCGCCGTCTTTGCGCACTCTCCAGAAATGTACCATCATAAGGGCAGAAGCGATTACTGGTATTGCAATACAATGCCATACGTAGGCCCTGAGTAATGCAGGGGCGTCAATCGATGTTCCACCCAGCAAAGCGAAACGAACATCATTGTCTGGCCTCATTCCCAATATGTAAGAAAACGGCCCTTCATGGCCCAGAAACGGTGTAGCGCGCGCCATATTCGTACCCACGGTAATAGCCCAATACCCTAGCTGATCCCAAGGCAACAGATACCCGGTAAAGCTTAGTAAAAACGTAAGTACCAGCAAGATGACACCAACCACCCAGTTAAACTGTCTTGGTGGTTTATACGAACCGGTTAAAAACACACGAAACATGTGCACACTCACCGTAATGACCATGGCATGAGCTCCCCATCGGTGAGAATTTCTCAAAAACCTGCCAAACGGCACTACATACATTAAATCCACAATATCTGCATATGCCCTGTTCACGTCGGGAACGTAATAAAACATTAACAGTATCCCTGTTATTGTTTCAAACAAAAATATAAAAAACGTCATTCCCCCCATACACCAGGTAAAACGGATCTTCGTACCATGTTCCCGCACTTTTACAGGATGCAAATGCAACCATATGTTGCTTATGATTTGAAGAGCTCGGTTCCGTGGGGTATCTGTGTACCCATGACGAAATACAGACTTCCAAATTTCGCTATCGGTAATTTTTTTTATCAAATCAGGAATCAGTTTCATGTACACATTCCTTTCTCCACCTTCTTTTTAGTACTAGTTCCCCCTCTCATAATAAGAATTATCCTCCTATTCCTCCATTTCTTCCATTGTTTTATTTATTTCCTCATTCGGCTTCCAAAGCACACGCTTTAAGGTTATTACGTTCACCGGACAATCTTTACAATTGCCGCACCGAATACAGACGTCGGTATATTTTATTACCATACCGTCCTTACTAACAAACGGACGATATTCCTTGCCTTCATTGTTCACATCAACCTGTTTCAACGCGCCAACAGGACAAACCATGCTACAACGACCGCACAGGATACACTCATTTGTCTCCACATTAATACTCAGATCGCATTTCAAACAGCGCAAAGCCTCTACCTTCGCCTGAGCTTCGGTAAGACCTAATTCCACTAAATCAAACGTACCCTCCCTATTAGATACCGGCAACGTTCCCATTTGCTGACGAGGTACGGCATCATAATTTTCTTCACGCTCATTAAATTCGTTATCTAAAAGAGTGACCCATACCTTTTCCTTCGGTTGTTGAATCTCTTCCCCTCTGATGTATCGGTCAATGGATTTTGCTGCAGTATGCCCTTGCGCAATACATTCGATAATTGTGCTTGGACCAAGCGTTACATCTCCTCCGGCAAAAATACCTGCCTTGTTGGTAAGGAGATTGTCATCCACAGCAATCGTCCCCCACTTGGTAACATTTAACCCGTAATTATCTCCAAGAAAATTCAGGTCGGCTTCCTGACTTATCGCGGTGATAATGCAATCTGTTTCAATGGTGAATTCCGACTGAGGAACTGGCTCCGGTCGCCGCCTGCCGCTACTGTCAGGCTTACCAAGCCTCATCTTAATACATTCCAGGGCCTTTACTTTTCCATTTTCAGTAATGACCCTGATAGGCGCTGACAGGAAATGAAATTGCACACCTTCGTGTTCTGCCTCTTCTATCTCCCACGGCAACGCTGGCATCTCTTCCCTTGTTCTTCTATACACGATAAATGCATCCTGACACAGGCGCTTTGCGGTCCTGACTGCATCGATAGCAGAATTACCGCCACCAATCACGGCAACTTTTTCGCCGGGGCTCTTTACATCACCGGCATTCACATTTTTCAGGAATTCCAGACAATCCATGACACCGACAGTCCCTTCTTCCCCAGGTATTTCAAGCTTTTTGCCTCTTTGTGCCCCAACCGCGATAAATACTGCTTTATATCCCTCGTTAAACAAATCCTGAATTGCTTTCCCCGGGCTTCCAATGGGGCTATTTGTTCTTATCTCAACACCGCGCGCAACGATTTGACTTACATCAAACATAATCTGCTCGCGCGGCAACCTATAAGATGGAATTGCCCACATCATCATACCGCCAACTTGAGATTCCTTTTCAAACACGGTCACGCCGTAACCCATTCCCGCGAGATCATTCGCCGCCGTTAATCCAGCAGGACCTGCACCGATCACTGCAACTTTTTCAGCTCTTTTGGTCACTTTTGGCGGAGGAATTTTTATCTTATTTTTATAAATATGGTCGGTAACAAATCGTTTTAAGGCGTCAATTGCTACAGGTCTGTCAAAATCACCACGTTTGCATTTTGACTCACAGGGATGGGGGCAAACATATCCACATACGGCGGGAAACGGATTGGTCTCTCTCATTAATTTATACGATTCCGCATATTTGCCCTGACTAATTAACCGGATATAACCAGGTACATCCATATGGGCAGGACAGCGATGCTGACAACGAATATTTTGTTGTAACCAATCCAAATCAAGAAGTGCTTTTATTCCTTTTTTGGGTAAAGTCGCTTGACTCATAAAACACACTGACTTTCTAAAAAATATTCTTACCTAATTGTACTGTCACATAATTATACAATTAACTCCGTTTCAAGTGGCACAGTTTTACTCGTATCTACAACCAATTTACCGCTGTCATCCAGAACTATTTCAAAATGATTAAGCGGCCGTGGGGCCGGACCGGCAAAGTTCACACCATTTCGATAGTATTTACTTCCGTGGCATGGACACTCATAGATATTTTTTTCCTTGGAAAATTCTACTGCACACCCTAAATGCTGACATACCACTGAAATGGCTTTGAAACTATTCCCGTCGTGCACAATAAATATTTTCCTCGCCTTGAGCGTTGTAACTGAATTTTCTAAAAAGGATTTCGGGTCTCCAACGGAAAATCGTGGTGAAGGTTCAAAAAGCACCTTTGGATAAAAGTACCCTTTGTATCCCATGATTTGCATCAGGTATGCCCCCATAGTAGCAAAAAACAATCCCCAGCCGGCCAATGTTAGAATATTTCTCCGGGAAAAAGTAAACCAAATCCCCCCTTCGCTCTCTGATGTAAAATTTTTTCTCTTTTCTTTTGTTTCCATAACAACCTCCCGCGGTTAAAAACCACTATTTTCTTTAAATAGGTAAGCGTTTTCTATGGATAATTTTATCTACCTGCAAATAAAAATTCATCACCATATCAGAATGGCGAATATTATATTTATCGATAAGAAAAGTCAAGTATAATTTACGAAAAAATCCATATTTATATTTTACAATTTTTTAATTAATAAACGATACATATTCTCAACATTTTCTACCTTTATAATTTTATGCCCTTCTTCCTTAATACTCCGTGGAACACTTCTGATAGGTTCACCATCATCTAATATCACCTCTAAAATTTGGCCAGAATCCATCATTTCCAGTTTTAACTTTGTTTTTACAAAATTAATAGGGCATAGCACTCCCCTTAGATCAATTTTGTCGTCGGGAACAATCTTTTCTTCCTCTGCCATTTTAAAACCTAAAACATTACCTTTCGAGAGTAATTTCTCATAACGATATCAAGAGTTTCGTGAATATTACTTCTGTCATTTGTCATACCCACCATCTCCATTTAGCACATGTATTTCTTCTTCTTGAAATTGCTTTTTTTCTTCATCAAAAACCCACGACCTGACCATAAGCATCTCCCCATTTTCTACAGCAGCTATCAGGTAAGAATAACCGCACCATGCATGCTCTGTGTCGAAAGCTGACGGAATGGCAGGATGATCAGGATGGGAGTGATAAATGCCAATGATCTGAAAGCCTTTTCGCGTTGCCTCCTTGTCGGCTTTTACAAACTCCCTGCCATCTATTTCATATCTATCATGTGTCCTTTCCGTATTCGTATTTCGTATAGGGCGAACTTCTACTACCGTTTTTCCAGATGTATTCGTACCAATTAACAGCCCACAACATTCCATAGGATAGTTTTTTTTTGCTTCATTCTCGATTTCTCGGAACATATGAGCGTCAATACACAGCATTCCCATCCCCTACGAATTGCAATCGGTATTTTATCTACCCACCCGCCCAAAAACTCGTACTCAAATAACGATCCCCTCTGTCAGGAAAGACCGTAACCACCGTGCCAGACTCAATTTCACTTGCAACCTTTAAAGATGCCACGATCGCTGCTCCGGAAGAATATCCTACAAAAAAACCTTCTTCAGATGCAAGTCTTTTAACAGCCGCATAGGCGTCTTCCGTCTCTACCGCTATTTTTCTATCAGGAAAATGATCGTCATAAATACCGGGGACAACCGAAGTGGCCATGTGTTTCATACCTTCCAATCCGTGAATGGGAGTAGCTGGCTCAACTGCGATTACCTGAATATCAGGATTATATTCCTTCAAACGCCGTCCGGTGCCCATGAAAGTGCCGCTGGTACCCAAACACGCGACAAAATGGGTCACGTCACCTGCAGTTTGCTCCCATATCTCCACACCGGTCGTTTCAAAGTGCGCCTTCCAATTGGCATGATTGTTATATTGATCTGCATAAAAATACTTTGAAGGGTTTTCGGTCACAATCCTTTTCGCTTCTAACATGGCGCCATCAGAACCCAGTAAGGGATCTGTGAACACCATGGTGGCGCCAAAGGCACGCACAATTCTCTTTCTTTCCTCACTAACGTTTAAAGGCATTACTAAGGTTACCCGGTATCCTTTCTTTGCGCCTATGAGGGCATAGGCAATGCCAGTATTCCCTGATGTAGAGTCTATAATAATTTTATCCCGGGTTAATTTTCCCGATTTTTCAGCATCTTCTATAATCCCTAAAGCAGGGCGATCCTTTACCGATCCACCGGGATTCAACCATTCTGCCTTGACATAGATCTCCACATCTTCATTTTTTAGCCCCTGCGCAACTCTGTTAATCTTGAAAAGAGGAGTATTCCCAATACTATCCAAAATCGATGGATTTCCCATCTTCTCCGATAGGTATTTCATATCCTTCTTCTGCTCCGTATCACTGATTGTTCTGATGCAACAGCGTCTTTCTTCATATAAACAACTGAGTTTCCGCACCATCCGCTATTTCCAAAAGAGTCGTCAGTCCCAGAATATCGTCTACCTTTGTTCTCACAACAGACTCTTCCAATTCCATCAGTTTTACAGCACCAGTACACGCGTAAACTTTTAAATTCCCCATAGCCCTTACGTCACCAAGCAATTCTTTGAGTGAAATGGGGTTAATCTTCTCCATTCTTTTGAACAATTTTTCACCCTCTGCACCACATTCAACCGCCAGCCTTGCGGGATCAAACTCTTCATTTGCAAACCTTTTCAATGCCCAAAAAAACAGGAAAATATACGTCTCTCTTCCCATCGATGCCGCGGTAATAGCCAAAGTAATGATCTGATACAATTTATCATACGTTCCGCTATGCGCAAAGATAACAAATTTTTTTTTGTTTTTCATTAAAACCTGTGTCAGTTTTTCATAAATGCGCCAACAACGTCTTTTTTAAACTTTTCCAAACCAAGCCGTTCTATACATGAACCTATTCTCTCCTTGGGCTTGCCGTGCTCCTTATACCATTTTACTGTTGCATCAACAAAATCATTTACCTTATTGTCAGGTAAAAAATTTAACACCTCATCCGCCTCACGCGGGTGTCTTCCATGTTTTCCACCGGTACGCACCAGCCAGCCCTTTTTCTTGTCTTTCCAGGCGTCCGTTGGACATGCGCGAATACAGTCACCACAATACACGCATTTGGATTCGTCAAATACTGGTCGACCCTCTTTATCAGAGATAATTGCCCCTTCCTGGCATGCTTTGGCGCACAAAGTGCATCCATTGCATAAATCCTTGCTCCATACCGGGTAAACCACCCCCTGAAAGCCCAAGTCCATTTCCCGCGTCCTCGTGCAATCAATTGGACAACCAGAAAATCCCATCTTAAATTTATGGGGACACGGGATGCCAAAGAACTTTTCGTCAACCTCCAATGCCTTGGATTGCGTATCCATGATCCCATTTGGGTTATATTCACAACCCCCACATGCCGTTGGCACCCTGACTCTCGGACCGCAGGAAGCAACCTTTTGCCCCACTGCAGCCAACTCTCTTATAACGGCATCAAAGTCATCTATATGCACACCAATGATCTCCACCGATTGTCTGAAACTTAAATGGCAATATCCCATCCGGCTGTATTTCTTTGCAACCTCTGCAATCTTCGCCATCTTTTCTGGAGTAATCCGTCCACCCGGCACTTTTAACCTAACCGTAAAAAGGTCTTTCTGATTTTGTTTTATAAACCCGCCAGATTTCAATTCATTCAGGTCTACTCTTTGAGTCGCAGTCTTTTCAGCCATTTAAACTCCTATCGTTGTGAGGTAACCAATCATATCGAATAGTCGATGAAAAAACACCAACCACACATTTGTTACGGTAAATTGAATAAATTTATCTTAACACGTTAAAAAAAATCTTGCAAGCAAAAAGAAGTCTATAGCCTTTGCCGACTTATTTATCGCCGGACATTTTTTCAGAGACGATCTCCAAGATCCTCTTTTTCGCCGCCGGGACACCTTTCTGCTTCATTACCTCAAGGATATCAAACCCCGCAATACGCTGTAAGATATCTCGCCTTATTGAGTCATCTTTTATTTCCGAAAGCATCTTCCTTCGCATCTCTGATAAAAGTTTCGTAAATTCATTAAATTCTTCACCAAATTGTCCCTCCAGGTATTCTCTGATATTCCTGGCTAATGCAGGGCTCGCACCACCCGTTGAGATACTGATGCATAGGTCGCCGCGCTGAATAGATGCAGGTACAATGAAGGAACACAAATCCGGCTTATCTACAACATTCACTAAAATTCCGCTCTCAACAGCATCGCTAAAAACCTTTTTATTCACCACGCCATCGTCCGTAGAAGCAACAACCAGTACCGCTCCCTTCAGGATACCCGTATCGTATTTCTGCCGAATCCGTTCCACTCCAGGCTCTCTTTCCAGTTCCGGACAAAAATCAGGCGACACTACAGTAACTTTTGCGCCCGCCTCTTTCAGGCTGCACACCTTGCGCCACGCAACATTGCCACCACCCACGACCACACATTTTTTATCCTGAATACTCAGGAATACCGGATAATATCTTGCCATCGTATTGGATCACTCTGTAAAAATTTCACCGTTAACTAAATCCTCGTACGTTTCCCGTTTTCTGATAATGCGATATTGATCACCCTCTACCAGCACTTCACAGGGGCGCGGGCGGGAATTGTACTGAGAACTCATTGAAAAACCATACGCACCGGCGCTGAATATTGCCAGCAAATCCCCCTCCCCTACTTTTGGCAACGCCCTTTGGGTAGCAAACACATCGCTGCTTTCACATACCGGACCCACAATATCCACCAAATCCATACCTTTTTTTATCCCTGCTTGCTTAGTATCTTCCACCTTTGGCATCTGCATACTCGCATTTACCGGCCATATCTGGTGAAAGGCATCATACAGTGCCGGACGGATTAAATCATTCATAGCGGCATCGCAAATAATAAATTTTTTCCCGTGCAGAGTCTCTTTCGTATAGGTTACCCTGGTAACTAAAATCCCGGAATTCCCGGTAATATACCGGCCAGGCTCCATAATGAGATTACATTGCATCTCTTTCACAAGGGGAAGAATTTTCGACGCGTAATCCTTTGGCCGTATTACTTCCTCCCCCGTATACGAGATACAATAGCCACCCCCTATGTTCATATACTCAATGTCCAGTCCTGCATTCCTGCACTTTTCAATGAGTTTTACGATCTTCCGGAGGGCGCTCACGTAAGGATCTATCGTATAAATTGGCGAACCTAAATGCACGTGCAATCCACATAGTTCTATGCCCGAATATTGTGCTGACTGCTTAATAAGTTTTTCTGCCTCGTTAAAATCGATACCGAACTTGTTCTCCTTTTTCCCCGTCGTAGTCTTTGCATGGGTTTTTGCGTCAATATCCGGATTAATTCGCAAAGCCACTTTTGTCACCTTGCCCGCTTCTTTTGCCAGCCGGTTAATATGCTCAAGTTCCGCCAGGGATTCCACATTAAACATAAAGATATCATTCTCAAGGGCATATCGGATCTCACTGTCTGTTTTCCCTACACCGGCAAAGACAATCCTTGACGGGGCACCGCCAGCCTTAATTACCCTGAACAACTCACCTCCGGAGACCACGTCAAAACCCGATCCTGCCTCTGCCAGAATTTTACAAATAGAAAGGTTTGAATTAGACTTGACGGAAAAACAGATCAGGGTATCAACATCCCCGAAGGCGGTTTTGAGCTCATGATAGCGTGCTAAAATCGCATTTTTGCTATAGATATAGGCAGGAGTTCCCACCTGTGAGATAATATCCTCAACCTTTATCTTCTCGCAAAAGAGCGTCTTGTCCCGGTATTCAAAAGTATCCATACATCATTTCCCCTTTGCCGTAATTAATTTCTTTTCCCAATACGCAATACGTTTTTTTACAAAATCCGGCGCTGTAGAACCATAACTCCGGTAATTTCTGATGCAATTCTCCACGCCAAGCACCTTATACACATCTTTTTCAATAACGGATGAAAATGCCTGAAAGCCCTCCAGTTGCAAGTCCGTCAGCTTGCAATGCACCCGAATGCATTCCCGAACAATCTTCCCCACAATCTCGTGCGCCATCCGGAACGGCACCCCCTTTTTCACCAGATATTCGGCTAACGCAGTCGCATCGATAAACCCCTTCTCACAAGCAGCCGTCATCTGTTCCCGGTTAAAATTCGTATTTGCCACAAGCTCCGTCAGAATGGATAACGATGCCTGAACTGTGTCTGTCGCATCAAAGAGCGCAACCTTATCTTCCTGCATGTCTCGGTTGTAACTCAGGGGCAATCCTTTAAGCAAAGTGAGCAAAGCCGTCAAATGGCCATACACCCGGCCACATTTCCCCCGGATCAGTTCGAGCACGTCAGGATTCTTTTTTTGCGGCATGATGCTGGACCCCGTGCAATAGGCGTCGCTGATTTCGATAAACTTCATCTCGTCATTGCACCATATAATCCATTCCTCACACAGGCGGGACAGATGCATGGCAATCGTGGAGAGGCAGAACGTAAACTCAATACAAAAGTCCCTGTCGCTTACGGCATCCATGCTGTTTTCACAAGCCCCTGCAAATCCTAGCAATTTGGCCGTAAACGGTGGATCGGTTGGAAGCGTTGTGCCGGCAAGGGCACACGCGCCGAGGGGTGATTTGTTGAACCGGTTAAAACAGTCTCCGAGTCGTGTCGAGTCCCGTGCCAGCATCTCGACATATGCCAGCAAGTAATGGGACAACAATACCGGCTGGGCATGCTGAAGGTGGGTAAAACCCGGCATGATGAGCCCAAAAAACATTTTCCCTTTTGTTACCAATGCCCTTTGTAATGTTGTTAAAAGACGTATCGTCGTGTGCGTCTGATCGCGCATCCAGAGCCGCAGGTCGAGAGCAACCTGATCGTTCCGGCTTCGGGCAGTGTGGAGCTTTTTCCCGGCATCGCCAATCCTCTCAATCAGCGCCGACTCAATATTCATATGAACGTCTTCAAGAGATTCCCTGAACTTGAATTTCCCGGCATCTATTTCAGCAAGAATTTCCCGCAGACCTTTTACGATTGCGTCTTTTTCTTTTTCAGTAATGAGCCTGCACTTCGCAAGCATCGTCGCGTGGGCAATGCTTCCTTCAATATCATATTGATAAAGTCGCCAGTCGAAGGAAATCGATTCGGTAAAGGACTCAACCGAGGCAGCCGTTTGCTTTGCAAATCTGCCACCCCAAGGCTTTTTTTGTTTCATACTCAATCAATCTTTTGGTAATATTCCTTCCGCTTTAGCAAAGATTGCCATGCGGGTATTTACAAAAAATAAAGGAAATACTATAGCCGAATAAATCAGGAGAGTCAATAGAATTCAATGAGTCAGGCGGTAAGATTACTGCAAAAATCATCATGAGATGTTTGTATGGCAAAACTAAAACTCGATCTGCACGACATCTGCAAAAAGGGAGTTTTCCTTGAAAGAGAACTCAATCGGGTTATGATTGAAGCCGTGGAGAAAAGGATTGCATTGATGGAGATCATTCCCGGCAAAGGAAGCGGGCAGTTAAAGAAGACCGTATTGCGTTTTCTCGACCGTCCCGACATCAAAAAACTGTATCACCGTATCGAGAAAGATCGTGATAATTTCGGAAAGATTTTCGTGCATTTCAGGCATTAGATAGTGCTTGAACGAAAACCCTGTTAGCAAAATAGTCGCGCCGAAGTATGTTCCATAGTTGCTCTGCCGGCTTCAATTCAGGAGAATATGGCGGCAAAAACACCAGCGCCATGTTTTTGGGAATTTTAAGTTCTTTCCCTTATGACAAATCATGTCCACTTTGTATACATCCCCTTAATTGTCTTCCATCCCAGCCTGTTAGATAGTACAATAAAAAATTCAATTTAAACGGTATTTAATTTAGGCGGACAACGACATGATACAAATAAGCAACTTGACCAAATCCTATGGCAAACAGGCGCTGTACAACGACGTTACCCTGAGCATCGGCTCGCGCGAAAAGGTCGGCTTTGTTGGGCGTAACGGCAGTGGCAAATCAACTCTCTTTCGCCTCATTCTTAGGGAAGAGCAGCCCGACAGCGGCATCATCAGCATACCAAAAGGGTACAAAATCGGAACGCTGGAGCAGCACCTCAAATTCACCCGGAATACAGTGCTGGATGAGGTGGCTACCGCCCTTTCGGAAGACGAAATATACGACCACTGGAAAGTGGAAAAAATACTGTTCGGCCTGGGTTTCACCGAGCAGGACATGGGAAAACCGCCGGAGAGTTTTTCCGGCGGCTACCAGATACGGATGAACCTGGCGAAGCTGCTGGTGCAAAACCCTCATATGCTTTTGCTGGATGAACCGACCAATTACCTTGACATCGTCAGCCTTCGCTGGCTCAAAGATTGGCTCCGGGCATTTCAGGGGGAGGTCATCATCATCACGCACGACCGCGGCTTTATGGATGAAGTGACCACCCACACGATGGGGGTCGTCCGTCGCCAGATCCGGAAGCTGAAAGGAGATACCGTCACCTTTTTCGAAACCCTCGATCACGAGGATGAAATTCACGAAAAGACCCGACTCCACCAGGAAAAACGAATAAAGGAGATCGAAGAGTTTGTGGCGCGCAACATGGCGCGCGCCAGCACGGCCGGTCGTGCCCAGTCGCGCCTGAAGTTGCTGGACAAGATGGAGCGTATCGAAAAGCTCGACCATGATGCAATGCTGGCGTTCCGTTTCAATCACGTAAAGTGTCCAGGCAAAGTCGTTATGGAAGCACGGAACCTATCGTTCGCTTATGACGGCAATTCGCAGAACGCGCTGTTTAAGGATCTAACATTCACGGTTGAAGCGCAGGACCGCATCGCCATCATTGGGAAAAACGGCAAGGGGAAATCGACGCTGCTGAACCTTCTTGCCGGCGAGCTAAAGCCGCTCACCGGCGGGATAAGTACGCACCCCTCTGTAAAAATAGGCCACTTCGGGCAGACGAACATTCAGCGGCTCAACCTTGAATGCAACGTCCTGGATGAATTGAGCAGGTCAAACCCGTCGCTCAATAACCAGCGACTTCGCAGTCTCGCAGGCGCGATGATGTTTCCCGGCGACGCGGCGGAAAAGAAGATCAGGGTACTTTCCGGCGGCGAACGGAGCCGCGTGTTACTAGGCAAGATCTTGGCCAACCCGACGAACCTTCTGCTGCTTGACGAACCGACCAATCACCTCGATATGGAATCGATAGAAGAACTCACTGAACAGCTCGACGAATATGAAGGGGCTGTCATCATTGTTACGCACAGCGAAATGATCCTGCGTGACATCGCCACAAAGTTGATCATTTTCAATCAAGAGAATGCGCAGCTTTTTTTGGGAAGCTATGACGATTTCCTTGAAAATATTGGCTGGAATGATGCGGATTTATAATCCGTAACTAGAATGGTGTCAAGAATATTGGGATGTATCCCAATCTATCCGATATCATGCATGGTATCCCATACATCATTTTTTAAAGGCTCTTGAGGTTGAATCTTATGGGCAAGTTGAGAAATTTTTAGATAAGTCTAACACCGAACTTTTTAGCCACCATTCTCAAAGCATCGTCCCGCGTAGCAAGCGCCAAACCATGCCTCATGGCAAGCTCAAGATATACAGCATCGTAAGAAGATAACCCCCGTTCCCTCCCGATTGATAAAATCTCTCTTAAGGCGTGATCAGCGGTTTCATTATCTGCTGTAATATGCAGTTCACGGAGCAGCTCAATGAACCTGGCACTATCAGCCTCTTTCAACCTGTTTCCCCGCTCACCAACAAGCAAAACATTTGCAACCTCAAGCGCCCAGATTGGCGGTGCTACTGCCTCAGCAGACGTAAGCATATCAAGCACTGAGTCAGCATACTCGTCTGCCTCGTCCGCAAAACACCATGCCATGACAACTGAGCAGTCAATTACTAACCGCTTCAAAACCTTCTCCCCTCTTCAATCATTTCTCAAAATGTTCCGCTGTGTCGTGTTGCTTCAATTTGTTTAATACGATTTCTGCCGGGGTTAAATATCTTTTCTTATTATTGCACGCCTTACAACACGGTACGATATTCCCCTTTGTACTTCTACCACCCCTCGATAGAGGCACCACATGGTCCATGGTAAGTTCATCAGGGAGGAACTTCGCGTGACAATAATAGCATATCCCACGGGAAATTTTGTTCTTCCACCACTGAGATTTCCTCGTCTCCTGAGCCTTCAGCTTTTCCCTGGCAATATGTTTCGGGTCTTTTTCTATATGAATCCATTCAGACACGGATAGTTCCTTTTTTTAAGAACATTTTTTTCACCTTTTTCGCACTAACTATGGTCAATGATTGTTGCTTATTATAGATTATTTTACCAGGAAAGGAAATGGTTATCAAAAAAGCCACAACTTGAGAGTTTGACAAAAAACATATCAGTTTGTATTATCTGTTTGCCGAAAGCACTACTTCATTTCCAAGATAATAGCTGATGCATCACCTTTATAAGACAAACACGGGGAAATAAACGTGTGGTTGGAAGCCAGTATTCCTAAATTCAAAATCATTACTTCTGATTCGTGATATGATAGCTGATCGTTTGCAAAACAGTAAAGCTTCTCATTATTTCCTGAGAGGATACACGTGCTAAAGGGTGTACTTCTTTTATAATGACGGCCGGGAAAATACTGTTGCATATCACTATCGAGCATTATCAATGACAACTTAAACGTATTGGAAATAATGAACGATAAGTTTCCTGATAAGGAATATCTTATTAAACTTGCGCGGACTCACATGCCGTTTGGCAAATACAAAGGGCGATTACTGATTGATTTGCCAGAAGCGTATATTGTGTGGCTTGCACAACAGGGATTTCCGAAAGGTGAAGTAGGTAATATGCTTGAGTGTGTCTATGAAATCAAGCTGAATGGACTGGAATACCTGTTGAATCCACTGCGCTAATGCAATCGTATAGGACATTTTGTTTATGCAAAAACATGACCAAGCGGTGCCTTCCAAATGACATCCAGCCTGAGCATCAGGCGTGTGTAAATGCGGATAATCGTCCGACTCATTGTATAGGCCAGCTCTTGCAACAAGTTTTTCTGGTAGTGAAAATATTTTGCAATGAAAAATAAGATTATTGATAAATTTCCAAAATGCCCTATAATAGGTGAACGTGAGCTCTAAAACATCATCTTATGATAAAGAAAAAGAAATGTTGAATTATGTAGAAGAACAAGTGGAACTTAGAAACCAATGCGAGTAAATTCCTGATTGATATTCCGCCCCCTACAAATCAAGTCTACAATACAACACGGATCCGTCTACTCCTTTACAGAAAAAAACTTTAATAATCCAGCGCCACACTATTTTATAGTCATAAATAACGCCCCAATAAAGGACAAACCTTCGTGTTTCAATTGATACGCATGAGGAATAGATGATCGGAGAAAGGTACTTGTATAAACCGTCCGGTACCTTTTGAGTAATAGTTCTGCTCATTGCAGAGACGTACAGGACGCAAAGAAAAAACTTTAAAAAAGAAAGATAAGAACATATGAAATTTAGTGAACTTGACATGCCCTCAAACATCCTCAAAGCACTGGAGAAGATGGGGTATGATGAAATGACCCCTATTCAGGAGGCGACGTATCCGGTAATTTTCGCAGGGCATGACCTTTGTGCCCTCGCTGAGACCGGGTCGGGAAAAACGGCCGCCTGTGCGATCCCGCTTATTCAGAAAGTTGACCCTGCTCTTAATGCCATTCAGGGACTGGTGCTCGTTCCGACGCGTGAATTGTGTATGCAGTATATGGCAGAGATAGAGAAGATCGCGTCAACGACGCACGTGATTCCTTATGCAGTGTATGGTGGTTTTGATAAAAAGATTCAGATTGCCAAGCTGAAACAGGAGGAAGTGCATGTTTTGGTCGCAACGCCGGGGCGTCTTATTGACCTTATGTACGATGGGATACTTTCTTTTGCGCAGGTGAAATGTGTCATCCTTGATGAGGCGGATGAACTGTTAAAGGTGGGATTTCTCGAAGATATTGAATTTATCATGTCATGTATCCTGCATGAACATCAGACGCTCCTTTTCTCTGCGACGATGCCTGATGATATCAAAAAGCTCGCCCATGACTGTCTACGTGATCCCCAACATATCTCCCTTATTACAAAGAGGGCAGCGCCGGAAAGCATTGAGCATTATTTCGCCTATTCCCACCCAAAACAAAAGCATACAGAACTCATCAAGTATCTTGGGGGAGAGAATGTTAATCAGGCGCTCATTTTTTGCAACGCCCGGCACATGGTTGATACGTTGTTCCGCTCTATTAAAAAAGAATTTAAAGATATTGACTTTATGCACGCGGGACTCGGTCAGGATACGCGTTCCTCGATTATCAGGAAGTTCAGGAGCCAGAAGCTCCGCTACCTTATTGCGAGCGATGTTGCCGGGAGGGGGCTTGATTTTTCCCATGTCTCGCATGTGATTAATTGGGATTTTCCGAGAGACGGAGAGCAGTATACCCATCGTACCGGCCGTACTGGCCGTATGGGGAGAAAGGGGAAGGCTTTTACCTTTGTATCCAAACAGGATCTTTCACCTCTTCGCAAACTAATTCGCAGCAAAAAGATCACTCCCTGTTGGGTTGGGAAAGACCCTCTTTTTCAAAAAACTAAATTGTTACGAGAAAATAAGGAGCAATAATATGAGAAAGAAGTCAAGAATGCTTTGCTAACTCAGGAAATTAGCGTATCCTTTCTCCTCCTATTTCATATCCTAAAGCCCGGGAACCTTTGAGTCTTTTCTTGAACATATTCAATAACATAGGCACATTACGGTCTACATAGTCGTATATTCTCACCTTTTCACATTGATTATAGAAATTTATTTTACTATAATCCCTTACAATCATCAAAGGATTAACAGGCAGGTTTGCCTATTGGGAAAGGAGTTTGGGAGCAAACAATTAAAAGATATTTTTTAAAAAGCTAAATTGTTATCATTTTTCTGTTCCCGTTTATATGTTCCAGCGGTAGAACGAAAGTGATTTGTTCTCAAGCGCCCATTTTTTCAGCGTTATGGTCTGGACATAGATGTCTTCCTTGAGCGATAAGGTGTCTCTCGGGCTTTTCTTCTCCATCTCTGCCTCAAACTGTTCTATAAATTTTTTGACGGCATCTTTCTTCAGAATGAGCCCCCTCTCAGCCTCAATAAAATCATCCCGCGTAACAACCTTCAGATTTATCAGGCGGATAATAAACCGGTCAATCTTTGCCCTGAACAGCTCTTCAATGTCACACACAAGGGATTCGTAGTTATCCTGCGGGCTGTGCAAAAAACCCAGGTAGGGATTCAGCCCAACCGCCCTCACCGTGGCGTTAATGCGGGAGAAGAGGAGGTAATATCCAAAATTTAACAGGGCATTCATGCGGTCGGGGCTCCGCCTGTCCCGCTTCTGAATATGAAAGGCATCGTCATCAATAAAGTTGTTCAGCCTTTGGTAAGTCTTCTTAGCCGCAGCCCCCTCCAGACCGCGCACCTGCTCAACATCCCCGGCCTGATACATCTGCTGCATCACCCCTTCGAGTTCATCAATAAACAGGTATTGTTCCTTACGAAATCTCTGCTGAAAAAGGGCTAGATAATTCTGTATCTTGCCGGCGGCAAATTCCTTTGCAATGCAGAGCACCTCGGTATCCGTGAGTGAATAATATTTTTTCCCGTGTTCGTATGCAATATCATAATATTTTTTTGAATCAGGCTTCACCGTTGTGATGTAATACCCCGTGCCCAGCGCAATGGTAAGCGGGATGTTACCCTCCGTACACTTTCTCAGGAGGGCTGTAGAAAAGACGGTCCTTTCCATGACCATGATCTCGCTGATCCTTCGCAGCGGAATGGTCTCCACAATCTTCCTGCTCTTGCTGATGTCAATCGCATCGCCATTCAGCGACAAAAACAGATACGGCTCCACGATATACAATGGTTTCTTCAGCAGTTTGATATCATCTTCACCCTCCACCACAACTGCCGACCGTTCGAACCGTATCCCCAGGAAGTGAAACCCATCCTTTATGGACCTGATAGCGGTCTTTTCCTTCTTTATCTTCAACCCCAGCTTTGAAAGATACGCCTCTGTCTCCGATAAAACGTCCTCTGCATCTTCCTTCGTCTTTGTCAGGATAATGAAATCATCCGCGTAACGCACCAGTTTTACGCCACGGGGAGCATGTGCGGATGCAGTCCTGGCTACGGCATCTCCGCTATCAGAGGCAGTATCCTCGCGCCCATCCGGGCATGCTACACCCCACTGTTTTATCTGTTCATCAAAGGAATCCAGATAGAGGTTTGCAAGAATGGGAGAAAGCGGACTTCCCTGGGCCAATCCCTTCACCCGTTCATGATAAACGCCGTTCAAAATATACCCGTTTTTTATGAACTTCAGCAGGATCTTTTTCAAGCAGCTATCGTTCTGCGGGATAGAGGAATCAAGCAGATGCGCCAAAATATTCAGGTCTACGGAAGGGAAAAAGTCCTCGACATCCGACTCGATCACATACTGGTACCCTTCTGCAATGGCGCCCTGAATTATCTCAATAGACCTCTGTCGTGAAATCCCTCTCCTGAAACCAATAGACTCTGCTTCAAAAAAACGATCAAAGACCACGGAGATAATTTTGAGAAGATATTGCTGGATGATCAGGTCCCTGAACGGTATCTGCTCGACGAGCCGGTCGACACCGTTCTTTTTCTTTATGGTAAATGCAATGTTTGGAGTTGGTATATAAGTGTCACCGGCAATGAATTGAAACAGATTATCTGCGTACTGATTTTCATCGAACGGATACTTTTCCGTTTCTGACAGCGCCTGCAATGCCTGATCATACCGGTTGATAACATCCCGTATGACGGACACAATGACCTTCTTGTTGGGAAAGAAGGAGGTAAAGTAACCGGGCGACTCTTTGTGCAACAGGTAGTATCCCTGAGCATTGGAGAGTTTTGTGCCGATATGCACCTCGCTCCCCAGCAACAAAAATGGCAGGAAGTCTTTGAAATTGCCTTTGATATAGAGTTTCCCCACGCACCCGTTGATGTACTGTGTCTGGCCGGATTGGGACACGGCAGCATGGCGTATCTCGGTATAGTTCCAGTAGTACGGAAGAATAGAAAACCGGTCATTCTGGCTGCTATAGACAAAATCCTTTCCAAACAACCGGGAAAATCTCTTTTCCAATGACCTGATAAAAGCGGTTTTCGTAATATACGTTCGATGCTTGCCTTTTACCGGTTTAAAGGGAAACGGTGTCAGGAATTCCAGGCAGATTTCCCCTTCTGCATGCTGAATATCCCTCTCACGGGCAACCTGTCCGATGCTGCGTTCCTCGGCTTCAGCCATTTCGACAATCTCAAAATTCCTGCCCGTTACCGGGTCAGACAGATACGCCTGAAAGGCATTCCGCCACTGCCTGGCATATTCAATACCTTTTTTAAAAAAATAGATTCCGAGGGAAATCTTGTCGTACTCACGCATCTTAAAGCTGTGTCTCCTGCCCCTGGCATGGAAAATAATCAGCGGTTCATGGATATTTCCCTCTGTCAGTCGCGCATCCTGTAATGCCGCACCGCTCATTTCACCCCGTTCTGTTCCCTCTAATAATTTTCCCTGGAGGAGCAGTTCTGTATCTTCTCCCCCTATCGTTTTCTCACCAGGGACATGAGGAATACACCCTGATTGATTATCTGATTCCCTCCCCATCGATGGGGGAGGGTTAGGGTGGGGGCGGACTGGTACCGCGTGCGTTTCACCGTTGTGTGATAATGCGTCAGCAGATTGTGAAGAAAGGGACAGAGAAACCCCTTTGATAATCGCCTGAAATATAGAAAAGGGGTGCGCATACCTCGTTGGCAGCGAGCGGACGTTCATTACGGTCACCGACAAGCGATGCCAACGCAGGCTGGAAAAGGGATGTGGATAAGGAGAATTCATGGGAGTCTCACGCCTCACACGACGGAAGAATTCATGAGGTTACCGACCTGCTGCAAAAAGAATAGCGAATAAGATAACAAATTCCCGGCATCCTTGTACAGAAGAAATTCGACATTCGGTAACAATTTAGTTTTTTGAAAAATTCCAATAATGGCCGATGTTTGCCGCGCAGTGTAGGGGCGAAGCATTTGCTAAAATTGGCATACATGCATTCATATCCAAACTAGCAAATGCTTCGCCCCTACTTTTTCAAAAAACTAAATTGTTACGACATTCGTTATTCCTTGTTCGATATTCGTTATTCGACTCACTGGAAAACCTATTAAGAATATCCGGGCACTTGTGAAAGCACACCCGTTTCAGTTCCTGCCAAGAGGGATACCTTTTCAGACGGACACGGACAACGTCTCACGGAATATTTCAGTTCCTACCGGCAGGAATGTCCTTTCAGACAATGCGTGCGAGTAGTGCTGCTGATGAAGCTCGTTTCAGTTCCTACCGGCAGGAATGTCCTTTCAGACTCTTCACTTTACAAGTTATTATTTGCCAATATCTTATATTCACGAAATTTAGAACCTCACCACAAAATGATGTCAAAGGGTCATTTTTCGGGGAGGTTCTTAATGGATGTGGTAGATTTGTGCCTATGAATAGATTCATGGGCACTGTAGCCGGGTAAGTCACGGTGGAATGATTCCTTTTATATAATAAATGCATGGCCGTCATCAATATCCGCCTTTTTCTGCTGACCAATTACCGTATCCTTTGACGAATATTCTAACCGATATACCTTGATAAATCCAGTCTTAATGTGCAATTTTTCCAACCGGTCGATCAACTCGTTCCTTCCCCTCTTGTTCAGCCTGCATTCAAAGACGCTCTTCTGGATACGGAACCCAAACCCCTTGAGCACCTTGTCTACCTTCCCCCGTTCCGTATCGGCGGTGATGTCATACACCACGGCATAATCAGATACCCCTCTCATTCATGTATCCTTTCTTCGTGAGTTAACCCTGTCAGAGTTAAGCGTTTCCAAAACATATCTCCGTATTTTTGAATAGTCGTAACACTTTAGCTTTTTGAAAAATAGCCCCGTAGGGGTGAAATGTTTATAGAAAAATGTGATATATA
>CAZBCT010000007.1:0-14491 GCA_964490485.1 uncultured Candidatus Brocadia sp.
GAACACGGTAGTTAAGCTTTTTACGCTGATGGTACTGGCGAAAGCTGGGAGAGTAAGTTACTGCCGGGAATATTATTAAAAGCCCGTCCCGATAAATCGGGATGGGTTTTTTCTTTGATAGCGACAGGGTATTACCAAAAACAATATTATTTGGAAGTTTGATATGCTTTCAAAAGAGGATGTATTTAGAGAATATCTTGAATCAAAAAAATTAAAATTTACCGTGGAAAGACAAGTAATACTTGATCGGGTGTTCGCAGATCACAAGCATTTTGAGGCTGACGAGCTGTTGTTTGATCTAAGGCAGAACAAGCTCAAAATTTCTAAGGCGACAATTTATCGTACTCTGTCTCTGCTTGTGAAAAGTGGTTTATTAAGAGAGGTGATTTTTGGTGAAAGACATACCCACTACGAACAAGTATATGGACACGCACATCACGATCATCTCGTCTGTAATAGTTGTGGGAAAATTATCGAGTTTATAGAGAATAGAATAGAAAAGTTGCAAGATGAGGTTTGTAAAAAGAACAATTTTGAGCCAGAATCGCACCGTTTGCAAATTCAGGGTTTCTGTGAAGATTGTAAAAAGAGATAGAAGAAGTTAAAAAACGATGATGAAAAATTCTAAATCCGGGGGTGGTTATGTCGCAAGTATGCGTGATGTGTGGGAAAAAAACTCAAGTGGGAAATCAAATAGAACGCAGAGGTTTGGCGAAATGGAAGGGTGGTGTTGGACGGAAAATTACCGGAAAGACGAAGAGAAAGTTTAAAATAAACCTGCAAAGAGTGAGAGCCAATATAGAAGGTACGGTAAAACGGATTAAGGTGTGCACCCGATGTATTAGTGCTGGCAAAGTAATAAAGGCTTTATAATAGTATAAAAGAAATGCGTCATTCCGTATGAAAATCGACACGAAAGACATTGAACATATAGCTCATCTTTCCAGAATTGAACTTTCTGAAATCGAAAAAGAAACATTTGTTTGTCAGCTCAGCGATATTTTGTCTTATATTGAAAAGCTTGGCAGATTAAATACCGAATCGGTTAAGCCAATGTCTTGTGCCACAAATGCAACCAATGTATTTAGAGAGGATGCATTGGAATCCTCGCTTTCCCTGGATGAAGCTCAGTTAAACGCCCCTGCGGCAAAAGATGTGTTTTTTAAAGTACCAAAGGTAATTGAATAAGAATATTTTGACTTAAGAGAAGTGTCTTTGAGACTTTGTGAATACACAGCACTCCAAATAAAAGAAAAAATCACATCCGGCGAAATACGTCCAGTAGATCTTACCAGGCAGTTCATTGAGCAGATCAAAAACACCGATCCTCATGTGCAGGCATATCTGCGTATAGACGAAGAGGGCGCTCTAAAAAAAGCTGCACAAATTCAGAAGAAAATTGAGAACGCTGAAAAAGTCGGCTTCCTTGCAGGTGTTCCTATAGCAATTAAAGATAATATTTGCACAAAAGATTTGACTACTACTTGTGCCTCAAAAATCCTCAAAAATTTCACCCCGCCTTATGACGCATTTGTTGTCAAACGCCTGAAAGAAGAGGATGCGATAATACTTGGAAAGACGAATTTGGATGAATTTGCAATGGGGTCATCTACGGAAAATTCCGGGTATAAAATAACGCGGAATCCCTGGAATCTTGAATATGTACCGGGTGGCTCGAGCGGTGGTTCTGCAGCCGCTGTGGCGGCTAACCTTTCAGTGATGGCTTTGGGATCTGATACCGGCGGTTCTGTCAGGCAGCCGGCGGCCCTGTGCGGTGTTGTTGGTGTAAAACCAACATATGGCAGAGTTTCACGGTTTGGTCTCATTGCCTTTGGTTCTTCGCTAGATCAAATTGGCACATTCACGCGTGACGTTAAAGATGCCGCTGTTTTGCTTCAGGTAATTGCAGGCCATGATTTCCATGATTCAACTTCAATGCCGGTGCCGGTTCCCGATTACTTGAATGAAATTGATTCTGGGGCTCGTGGTTTACGAATCGGTATTCCGAAGGAATATTTTGCTGCTGGTTTAAACACGGATGTCCATGCTGCAGTAAAAGCTGCCTTGGGAAAGTATGAGCAGCTTGGTGCGAAGATTGTGGATATATCGTTACCGCATACCGAGTATGCCGTTGCGGTTTATTATATTGTGGCAAACGCAGAGGCAAGTTCGAATTTAGCAAGGTATGATGGAGTCCGGTATGGATATAGGACACCAACGTCGAATGGGATTATCGATATGTACTGCCGCACCCGGTCGGAAGGATTTGGCAACGAGGTGAAAAGACGCATTATGTTAGGCAACTATGCATTGAGTTCCGGGTACTATGACGCTTACTATTTGAAAGCATCCAGGGTCAGGAATTTAATAAAGGGTGATTTTGATGTTGCCTTTCAAAAAGTCGATTGTATCATTTGCCCGACTTCACCGGTGCCGGGTTTCAAGATAGGGGAGCGCGCGAAAAATCCGTTAGAAATGTACCTTTCCGACATTTATACCATACCTGCGAATCTTGCTGGTATTCCGGGTATTTCTCTTCCGTGTGGGTTTTCAAAAGAAGGGTTGCCTGTAGGTATGCAGATTCTTGGAAAACATTTTGAAGAGAAAAAATTATTGCAAATCGCATATGCCTTTGAGCGAGAAACCGATTTTCATCGGAAAAAACCGGTATTGAAATTTTCTTCACCGCAAAAACAATAATCAAAAGGCTTCTCCTATGGAATACGAAGTTATTGTTGGTTTAGAAACCCATGCAGAGTTGGCGACGGTATCGAAATTGTTTTGTGGATGCAGCACAAAATTCGGTATTGCGCCAAACACTCAAGTGTGCCCCGTGTGTCTTGGTATGCCAGGCGTTTTGCCGGTAATGAATAAAAAGGCATTTGAATATGCGTTGAAGGCGGCAATCGTCCTTAATTGCAAGGTTGGTGAGTTTACGAATTTTGACCGGAAAAGTTATTATTATCCCGATTTGCCGAAAAACTACCAGATTTCCCAAAATTATTACAATCTAGGCGTTGATGGTTATATGGATATCTGTGTACAGGGCATGGTAAACAGGGTTCGTATCCACAACGTCCATTTGGAAGAGGAGGCTGGTAAGCTTATCCATCCCGAAGAAGCTGGTGCAGATTACAGTCTCGTTGATTTCAACCGGGCGGGTGTCCCGTTGCTTGAGATCGTGTCGTATCCGGATATGAGAAACGTGGTTGAGGTGGAAAGTTACATGCAAACCTTGAGGAAAATACTTTTGTATACGGAGGTGTCTGATTGCAAAATGCAAGAGGGGTCGCTGCGTTTTGAAGCAAGTATTTCGCTCAGGAAGAGAGGTGCTGAAAAATTAGGCAATAGGGTAGAAATAAAGAACCTTAACTCAATGAAGTCGGTTCTCAAGGCTATTGAATACGAGACAAAGAGGCAAGCTGATTCGTTAGATCGGGGCGAGACAATTGACAGGGAAACGAGATTGTGGGATGAAGTAAGCGAGAAGAGTGCCCGTATGCGCTCTAAGGAAGAGGCTCAGGATTACCGGTATTTTCCGGAGCCGGATCTGTTGCCTGTGGTGATTGACGGGAGGTGGCTTGATGAAGTAAAGGTGACCATCCCGGAACTCCCCCTTGCCAGAAAACAACGATTTATGGAAGTATTTAAACTGTCTGATTATGACACGAGTCTGCTCGTCGAAGAAAAAATCCTTGCAGATTTTTTTGAAGGTTGTATAAAAATTTTTGATCGTCCAAAGGCCTTTTGCAACTGGATTACCAATGATTTACTCAGGGAGGTAAATGAAAGAAAACTGGATATCCATCATTTGCCAATCAGACCAAAACAGTTGGCAGCTTTAGTTGAAATCATCGAAAAGGGTACGATAAGTTCTACCATTGCCAAGGAAGTATTTTCAGAAATGATTCAAACCGGCAAAGACCCGCAGGCGATCATTGAAGAAAAGAAATTAGCGCAGATTAGCGATGAAGGATTCATTGAAGCAGTGATCGTTAAGATTATATCAGATAATCCGGCGGTAATAGAAGATTATAAAAAAGGGAAAAAGAACGCCCTTACCTTTTTGGTGGGGCAGGTAATGAAAGAAACCAAAGGCAAGGCGAATCCTAAAATGGTGAATGAGCTTTTGCAGAAAAAAATAGATGCTTGACAGGTTGTCCGAGAATTGCCATTCCGAACTTATTTCGGAATCTCACCCCTTTTTGTACCCTTGAAATCACGGGATTCCGAAGTAAGCTTGTCCTGATGAAAATCAGGCTTCAGAATGACAAGCAGTTTTACCCTCCCTCTTCCTTAATACGGCGGCATATACCATCACAAAATGGCGGATTTCTTGTCAGATGGCAATTGCAGATTTGATATTTTCTTTTCAGGACGATTTTAAACATATGAGGTACTTTGCCGGTTCCTTTATGTGAACCATCGCAAAAAGGTTCCTTTTTCGTGTTTCCACACGCGCACCAATGATAGGTACCTGGTTCCAGCTCAAGCGTAAGGGGCATCTCTTTCTTCATACGTGTTATCTCCGTTTAATTTTCCGTAACACTTTAGCTTTTTGGAAAAGGTAGCGTCGATCCCCTGTGGTCTGCTTGTGTGGGGGATAAACCACCCGCGCTACGCATTCTGTTTCGTGTGGATTACATATAAATGTACGGCCTTTTCAAAAAGCTAAAGTGTTACCATCTTCCCCGATCTTCCATGTCCCGTCTTTAAATCTTCTCATCGGCCTTCATTCCTTTATGGAATGTCGTATACACAAAAATGGGAATAGTAAGTCTGCCCAAATGGTTTGTGATGAGCGGAAATACATGCTCCCAACTCAACCCTCCGACCCCTGTGGCAAGTCTTGGCAGCGCCAGGCTCGTAAATTTTTCCGACTCAACTGCTTTATGTAATGCCCGTAAGGTGTGATTGACATATTCTTCCCGGGCGCGTCCTGGCTTTGTGCCGTGTCCATATGCTGCTTCCTGGGTGAAAAGATTAACGACCCGTTTACCTTCGGGGCTGCTCCACATCCAGATTTCGCCGGTCTTTGGATGCATCGTATGGCAATAATGGCGGAATTCCTTATACATTGCCGGCCAGTGTTCCCGAAGACTGAGGGCCAGGGCTGAGGTAAAATCATCATTTGGCGCTACACCGTGAGCAATAACCTGTGCTTTTGTTAGAAGAATATCTCCAGTTACTTCATGAATCATATTGCATTCCTTTATTATTGTATGTTATGTGTGATGTAGGTAAATTGTTGAGCTTGCGAAAAATAATTTTAAGTTTACCGGTGTCTGACAAAGACCATATTTTTGTCTTAAGCTCCTTGTTAATCGTTGCCACAATCTTTCTCCTTTCCTAAACGATAATCCTCTTTCCCTCACCAAGTACCGCCTTCGTCAGTTCTTCCATAAGGTCGTTCAGACGAGACACCATTGATGTAGGATCAAAGACAACCCCGTCCTGCATTAAAGCATTCTCAAAGAGCTGGTGCGCTATTTTTTCAATGAGCGGCTGGCAACTCGGATTCTCATTCATCCGGGACAGATTCTGGATCATCCGGTTTTTCCGGTTAATTTCCATGATCTTTTTGGATATCTTAAAATTGCTGTCTACCATTTGCATCAGCTTCTGGACATGGACACTGGGCACCCCGTCAGGATTTACCAGACAACAGGGACTGTCGACCAACCGGTTCGATTCCTTGACGTCAATGACCCTGTCCGCCAGGGTTACCTTGATTGTTTTCAGAAGATGCTTAAATATTTCCTCGTAATTCTGGGGTTCTTCCGAGGGATCGACAATCTTTTTGTCGCTATCCTTGAGCAAATCCAGATTTGCCTGGTCGGCGGAACGAATCGGTACTTTCTCGAACTCGTGAAGACCGGAAAGGATGAATTCGTCATTGGGATCGGTTAAATACAGCACTTCCACCTCTTTTTTCCGGAATATCTCCAGGTAGGGGCTTTTTTCTATCGTTTCCCGGTTCACCGCCGTTATGTAATAAATTTCCTTCTGCTCAGGTTTCATCCTGCCCGCGTATTCCTTTAGAGAAACCAGCCCGTTGGCGTCGGTGCATTGTGAGGAATTAAACCGCAGCAAATGTGACAAGGTATCCCGGTTCTCGAAATCAAAATGAACTCCTTCTTTGAGAATCCTCCCAAATTGTCTCCAAAAGGTCTCATATTTTTCCTTTTCATTTTTGTCCAGATCCTGTAACAGGGTTATGACCTGTTTCACAAGAATACTCTTCATCTTCTGAATCATCCTGTTGTCCTGGAAGGTTTCCCGTGAAATATTTAGGGGAATATCCGCCGAATCCACCACCCCGCGGATAAACCTCAGATATTCGGGCAAAAGCATCTTACAGTCGGACTGAATGAGAATTTTATTGGAATAGAGTTGAAGCCCGTGCTCCAGTTTTTTAAAGCCGTAGGTTTCGTAATTTGTCGATGGGCAATACAATATGCTGGAGAACTGGATCGGGGCCTCCGCAGAGGTATGAAGCCGGAAGATCGGGGTATCTTCCGTATTTGAGATGAACTTATAAAATTCGTTGTATTGTTCGTCCGTGATATTCTTTTTCGGTTCCTTCCAGATGGCAGTAATTTGGTTAGCCCTTTCACCGCAAACCATAATGGGGAAACTGACAAAATTTGAATATTTTTTGATAATCGACTGGATTCTGGATTTATCGAGATATTCCTTTTCGTCATCTTTGAGATGCACGACGATTTCTGTTCCGCGTTTTTCTTTTTCGACCGGGTTCAAAAAATATTTTCCCGTTCCGTCCGAATGCCATTCACACGCTGGTTCGTCCTTTTTGTATGACCGGCTTCTGATCCTGACCTCATCAGCAACCATAAACACCGAATAGAACCCCACCCCGAACTGGCCGATAATACTGGAGTCTTTCCGTGCCTGCTCCGACAGGTTCGCGATGAATTCCAGCGACCCTGATTTTGCAATGGTTCCTACATTCTGAATAACTTCATCCCGTGTCATTCCGATGCCGGTATCGCTGATCGTTAATATCTTGGTTTTTTCATCTACATCTATATTGATTTCCAGGGGCAGGTCTTTCCCCTCGTAATCCGGATTCGAGAGGGAGTAATACCGCATCTTGGTCAGCGCATCAGAGGCATTCGAGATGAGTTCCCTGAGAAAAACCTCCTTGTGGGTATACAGGGAGTGGGAAAGGATGTTTAATAATTTTTTAATTTCTGCCTGAAACTCAAAACTCTCTCCGTGTTTTATGTCTTCGGTCATATATCACTCCTGTGAATAAGTTTGTTGTATAAGAATTTTCTTTTGTACCACTTTAGATTTTTGAAAATTGATGCACATGTTTTCGAGCATCATGGGTGGCACGGACAAGCTTTGCTTGTCCGTGAGTGCGTGCAAATTGGTCTAGGTCTTGTTACCACACGGACAAACGGAGTTTGTCCGTGCCACCCAACATAAACTGCAATATGTTTTCAAAAAGCTAAATTGTTACTTTCGTTTTAATTCAACGGTTTTGCGGTAGGGTGGATTAAGCGAAGCGAATCCACCATGTCAAAAAACAGTGAAGGTGGACTTCGTCGTGAGCTCAGTCGAACGATGCGGCGTAAAAACCAACGCCTTTGCTCACCCTACGGATAACTTGATATTCGGTTTCTTGTCCTGGTGCGCAAAATAAGACTAAAAAATAACAAATCTGCCAGAAATTGTCAATACCGTCACAAGTTTCTGTCGTTCCCGCATTCCAACTCAAGACAATGTTTGGCTCATCATTCGCCTTTTAATGTATTGACAAACTAGTTAAAATTGGGTATAAATCGCAAAATATCTCTCTGATTACCGCAAGTACTTCCTTAGTTTGCCTCTCTCAGAAATGTTGTATCGTGTATTATAAAGTGTGTCGTGTCACACTTATGTAATGTCACACATGTGTGCCATGTCACACTTTTTATAAGTTGTGTTTAGTAAGTCCATCCTGTTTGTATTTTTCCATTGAATAGTTATAACCATAGGCAAAAAAATGACTTATGGAAAAGCAACTATTAACAGCCTTCGTTTTTCTGTTTGTGGTATTTATATTGCTAAATAGTTAAACAGAAGGCTCATATTCAATACATGAGTACATCACGATAAAGGTAAACCCTGAGTGATCAGGGGGCGCAAAGTAAAGGATCTTGCGAGCCGTTTAAACAGTTTAAACAGCTTAAACCGTTCAAACGGCTGAGAAAAGACAGCCTTACTGCCGAAGATGTGTTGCATAAATATCTTTGCAGTAAGGCTTTTATTTTTTAAAGGATGAATGCATATGAATACTATTTTCTTATTTCTCGTACATGCGAAGCGGTATCTGTGCCTTATATTGCCGGTAGTTTTATTCAGCTTCTTTGCTGATGCTTCTCCTCAACAGGCTGCATCAAAGGATGAACAACAGAGCGGAGGCCATTTTGCCCGTGGTATACTGCCACCTAAACAATATTTTGAGGACAATGATATTCAGCGGTATGCCGTCGTGATCGGTATATCAGATTATAAGGACCCACGGATAGCCGATCTGCAATATGCTGACGCTGATGCCCAGGCCTTTTATGATTTTATTACCAGCCCGGCCGGTGGCGATTTTAAGAAAGACCATGTTTTACTCTTAAAGAACGAGCAGGCAACCCTGAAAAACGTCACGTTGTCTGTCACAAACTTTCTTAAAAAGGCAAAGGATACTGATTTTGTCGTTATCTTCATGGCGTGTCATGGCGAACCCGAACCCGACAGGCCCAACAATCTCTACTTACTCATGCATGACTCTGAGGCTGGCAGCCTGTCTGCAACTGCTTATCATATGGAAAATGTCAATGCCGACATGAAGCGATATATCGCGGCAAAAAGGCTGGTTTTCTTTGCAGATGCCTGTCACAGCTCCGGCCTTACAAAGAGTACCGTGAATATCAGAGGCGGGGCGAACACGATTCATGCGGCGCTTTCCACGCTCAAATCAACACGGGAGGGATGGGGGATTGTCAGTGCGAGCAGGGCAAGCGAGGTCTCTGTTGAATCCGATCAATTTGGCGGCGGTCATGGGGTGTTTACTCACTGCCTGCTCGAAGGTTTAAGAGGAAAGGCAGATGCAGCAGGAAACCAAAACGGGATCGTTACCCTTGCCGAGGCATTCGATTTTGCAGAAGAAAAAGTAAGGGGAGCAACAAACAACGCCCAGCACCCGGATATCTCAGGAAATTTTGACAACAATCTTCCCCTCGGATTTCCCGGAGTAGAAACCGGCACCAAAGGAAGCGCTCAAAAAATTACAACACCTCCCCGGGGAGGTCTGCAAATTTATAGCAAACCCGAGGGGGCAACGGTATATATAAAAGGCAAGGAAGTTGGCGTAACCCCATTGGACATAAAACTCGCAAGCGGGGCATATCCTGTGATGATAAAAATGAGAGGCCACCCCGATGTATCAGAAACCGTATTTATCAATCCCGATGAAATGACAGAGCTCTATTCCGCGCAACTCTTTGAACAATTTTATTTTGGTGATGACTCAGGCACTTCCAGTGGTGAGCGCCTGGCATATGCAGACTCAGACAGACCTTCACCGGATTACGTAGGATCAGGTGATAAAACGAATACTCTACCGATGAATAGTGAAAAGCATACTGTTGCAAAGACAGAAACAGAAGGTGTTACTCCCGACAGTACTCCACCGGCACATACCGAAGCAGTGGATAAGAAAGCAGATTCACAAAAAACAAAGGAAAATATCGATACGCTTATCAAAGAATTAGAGACCATGGTGCAGAAACAAACCGGGAAAGAAAAACCCTCACTTGCCAAAAAGCCTTCAGAAAAAAAACCGGCATCCATAGACGCTCTCCGCGCCGTGCCTGTATCTGTTAAGGAATTCAACTTAAAAATGGGTGCACTATCAAACCGGCACAACATGGAAATGCTCCGGCAAAGGATCATCGATGCCCTCCTGGCACAAAGCGATTTACGCGTGGTAGAAAGGGATTTGGAATTGCAAGAGGAGATTTTACGGGAACAAAGGCTCGGTGGCTCTGTTCTTGCCGATGAGATGTACAGAGTCGAGCTGGGAAAGATACAAGGCGCTCAGTTCCTTTGTTTTGGAGAAGTCTATCCGGGAGAAGGGCAGGATCAGCGCATTATAAGGATAGAGGTGGTTGACACGGCTACTACGCTCATCGATACGCTTGAACGTGCCTTTCGGAGTGAGGAAAATTTGGTAAGCGTTGCGCATGACATAGCTGCAAAGATGAAAGAAAAAATTGTCGCGAAACGAAAATGACCCGATTGTTTTATGGTGTACTCTGTAAAAATCTGATGGAAGAAGGTGATCAATATGAAGATAAATGCCTTATATAAAAAAATCAGATACCATGCACTTGCTGTGTTGTTTGTGTCGCCTTTCATAAGCGGTGTTACCACTGTATCAGACACGGTAAAGGATACCATACCGCCGGTGATATATACTGATCTAAAATCCGTTATGGTTACTGATACCAACCTCTTCTTTAGCGGCGAGGCGTTCGATGCCGGTGGTGTTGCGCAACTTTTCGTAAATCAACACCCGTTGGAAATCCGTGCCGGGAAGCACGTCTTCTTCAATCATCTGTTAACGCTTAACGAAGGAGAGAATACCGTACTGGTAAAGGCCGTTGACAGGGAGGGAAACGAAATGCAGCTTTCGCCGGTGAAAATTACCAAAAAGACCTTCGATCTGCCTGAGACAGATTCCCGGTATACCGTTGCACTGCTTCCGATAAAGACCGTTGCCGGGCTGAGCATACCCACCGAAGCTATCTACTCTTTTTTCATCAAGGCATTCGACGAAAAACCGAAGAGATTTAATTTTGTGGAGCGGGACCTGGCAAGACTCGAAGAGATCCTCCGTGAGCAAAAAATCAGCAACACCGGCCTTGTGTCTCCTGGAACAGCGATAAAGCTTGGGAAGATAGTCGCGGCAGATGGGATATTCTTAGGAACGGCAGACGAAGACGCCAACGGCATGAGCATTACCTTGCGCCTGATTGATACTGAAACGGCCCGCGTACTTGCAAGTGCCCGCGTGTATGATGGAGATAAGAGTATAAAAAATCTCGAATGGCTTATCTACGGGTTGTCTTTGAAGATAAAGCAGCAGTTTCCCATCGTGCAGGGGAACGTTACCCGCGTTTCCGACGGGGGTTTTCACGTGAATGCAGGCACTGCCAACGGTATAGAGGTGGGTATGAAATTATTACTGTTCCGTGAAATACGGGAAGGGAATTTCGTTGTAAAAGAGCCGCTTGATGCGGTTGCCAGAGTCGTGCGGGTGCAACCCAAAACTGCTTTTGTTGAAATATGTGGAGAATGTCTTTCACAGGTAAAAGAGAAAGACCTTGCTATAACGAAATGAAGCAGTTTCGAGTTTCGGGTTTAGGGAAGGTTGAGGATATTGAACTCTTAATTTACAAAGGGAATTTCAAACCTTACTTCGGTAGGAGCCGACTCCTGCCGGCGATTCCCAAGGCTGGTTCAATCTTGTAGATTGAACCATATATTTAAACGGTACTCTAAAGCTCGTGCTGTGAGACGGAATTATACCAAATGTTTCGGCTCAATCGAGGACGATTGAACCAGCGAAAATGGTGCCTACCCCTAAGGTTGCGAAGGGCATAGAGAACCCAGCCCGGTCTCCCCTACCAAGAGGGGAGTTCAATATGAGGTTCAGGTTGCAAGCCTGAACCCGCTGAAGAGGGGTATGTTGGCTATGAAAGTAAATTACCGTCCAACAACAGGACAACGCGAAATTCCAAACTCTAAACACGAAACTCTAAACTCTAAACACAAAATAAAGGAATTATGAAAAGGCCCTTTAAAAAATTCAAATGCATCATTTTTTTATCCTTCTGTGTACTATTTCTCACAAGCTGTTCTACCGTCTCTCAGATTGGCACAGACAACTGGCGGGATTATTTCGAGCCGGGTCATACGAAAGAAGAGATTGCCAGGGATTTTAACCTGCACCGGGGCAAGTGGTGGAACTATTACATCCGTGGCAGATGGTTTGCCGACGGTGGGCACTATGACGAAGCCGTCCAGGACTTTCGAAAGTCTATCAATCTGAGAAGTCGTGATCAGCGTTCAGCAAGGAGTTATGGAATGCATTTTTGGGAATACTTTGCCCATCGCGAACTGGGAATCGTGCATTACCACCAGGGCAAATACGAGGATGCCAAAAAAGAACTCGAAATATCCCTCTCCACAGCCGATTCTGCCAGGGCAAAGTTTTATCTGAATAAAAGCAATGAGGCGCTCATAAAGATGATGAGAGGGGATCTGAAACCCCCGGAGTTCATGGTTGCCTCACATAGTGATGGACAGATTGTCAATACTCCACTGGTAAAGTTACAAGGGAAGGTTACTGACGATTCCTATGTAAACGATATCTATATCCAGGGGAGACGACTATTCATTGAACTTGCTGAAAAGGACCTTCCGTTTGACGAAACCATTGCCCTCCACATGGGAGAGAATGTGATCCGGCTGGAGGCAACTGACCTTTCGGGCAAAAGCGCCCGGCATGATTTGAAACTCAGGCTGGATATGCACCCACCGGTTTTGTATCTGGATGATATAAAAATACAGAAAAGAGACGGCAGGAATATTGCAATTGTGACGGGGACGATCACGGACGACAATGGTGTGCAGCGTCTCTCTATAAACGACATCGAGATACCCATTACTCCGGATAAAACGGCGAATTTTCAACAGGACGTTGTCCTGACGGACGGCCATAAATTCTCAGTAAAAGCAGTCGATGTGGCGGGAAATGAAACAAGGGGAGAAGAACAGTTAGACATTAAGGCATCGCTGTGGCCCGGCGGCATACTGGACAGGCACATCCGGCACACGCACCGGACAGAGGGTGAGCCTGTCATGGTTGCTCAAGGCAACATGGGCGGGGCCGAAGTAAAGAGGATGCTGGCTGCTCGCGCGGCGAGCGCACAATCTGCCTTCACAAGTCCTTCCCGTGGGAACGCCGAAAATTCAGGGAAAGAAGCAAAAGGGGCTTCTGTCTCACCGGTAACGGCGAGAGACACTATCCCCCCGGTGGTGTATACTGATTTAAAAGCCGCGATTGTCCATGACTCTGCCATCTTCTTCGGCATACATGCACACGACGACGGAGGCATTGCCCGGATCTTCGTCAATCAGCAGCCTTTAGAGATCCGTCCTGCGAAGCACGTATTCTTCAATCATCTGCTAACGCTCAACGAAGGAGAGAATACCGTACTGATAAAGGCCATTGACAGGGAGGGAAACGAAACGCAGCTTGCGCCGGTGAAGATTACCAGAAAGACCTTTTATCTGCTGGAAACGGATGCCCGGTATACCGTCGCGTTGCTCCCCTTCCGGACGTTTGCAGAAGGTGTTCGCTCAGAAACCCTGTACTCCATGTTGCTCAAGGCATTTGATGAAGATCCGAAGAGATTTAACTTTGTGGAACGGGACCGGGCAAAACTTGAGGAGATCCTTCGCGAACAAAAAATCGCCAACACAGAACGTACATCTCCCGACGCGGCCATAAGAGTCGGAAAGATCCGTGCGGCCGAGGGTATGCTCTTTGGCGCTGTGGAAGAGGATGCGAAGGGCATTAACGTCACCCTGCGGCTGGTAGATACGGAAACGACCCAGGTACTGGTTAATACGGATATCTACGGTGAGGACAAAAGCGCGGAGAACCTGGCGTGGCTTATGCATGGTTTATCGCTCAAGATGAAACGGCAATATCCCATGGTGCAGGGGAGTATTATCCGTGTTTCAGGAAATGGATTCCACGTCGATACCGGCGCAACGAGCGGGGTTTTAGTAGGCATGAAATTGCTGACGTTCCGGGAGATAAAAGAGGGAAATGTCGTGTTAAAGGAACCTTTAGACACTATTGCCAGGATAGCACAGATAGAGACGGAAACCTCCTTTGCCAGAATCAGCAGCAAAGGGAATAAAAAGATAGAAAAGAAAGACTTTGCTATAACGAAATAGAGTAGTTTAGAGTTTAGAGTTTAGGGTTTAGGGTTTAGGGTTTAGAGTTGAGGGTTGAGACATGGCTACTATCAAAAAGTTTGAGGACATAGATGCCTGGCAAAGGGCAAGGGAACTTTCAAGAGAGATTTACTCGATTACCAACAACGGAATATTTTCAAAAGATTATGACCTGAAAGGTCAAATACGCCGGGCAAGTGGATCCATAATGGATAATATCGCGGAAGGTTTTGAAAGAGGCGGAAAAGGGGAATTTATTCAATTTCTTGGAATAGCGAAAGGATCCTGTGGCGAAGTCCGCTCTCAGCTCTATAGGGCATTGGACCAGAAATACATAGATATGGAAAATTTTGACAGGCTATATAATTTCTCAAATGATATTGGCAAAATGATCAACGGTTTGATAACCTATCTCAACAACACAGAAATCAAAGGCCAAAAATACAAAAAATAA
>CAZBCT010000007.1:14591-53791 GCA_964490485.1 uncultured Candidatus Brocadia sp.
CTCTAAACTCTAAACTCTAAACTCTAAACTCTAAACTCTAAACTCTAAACTCTAAACTCTAATACTTGAAACCCGAAAGACGGAGGCAAGAAAATGAATTGGAGAGAAAGAATAACAGTTGATCCCCTTGTATGCCATGGAAAAGCCTGTATTAAAGGGACACGGATCATGGTTTCCGTTATACTGGATAACCTGGCAGAAGATGTCAGTGAAGGGGAAATTTTAAAGAGCTACCCATCGTTACATACAGATGACATTAAGGCTGCTATAGCATATGCAGCCGAACTGTCTCGTGAGAGGGTTATATCTATTCCTGCATAAATGAATATGCACTTCAAAATCGATGAAAATCTCCCTCTTGAGATTGCAGAAATGCTTATTCGGGTTGGTCATGATGCAAAAACGGTAATAGACCAACAGTTAAGGGGTATTAAGGATCCGTTTCTTGTAGATACCTGTAAAACTGAAAATCGCATTCTTGTTACGTTAGACACGGATTTTTCTGATATGAGAACCTATCCACCCCATGAATTTCAGGAGTTATTGTATTAAGGGTTGGCAGCCAGGCTAAACAGCACGTTATAAGAGTTTTTCAGAGTATTTTGGCTCTTATTGAACATGAGCCTTTACACCAGCATTTATGGATTGTAGAGGAAACAAGAATTCGCATTCGTGGTGAGGATGATAAGTAGTAATTTTTTGAGAATACTATTTCTGATATTCTTGTTTTTCCTTACCCAACAACCCTAAACCCTAAACGCTAAACCCTAAACTCTAAAGATATGGTGAAAACATGAAATCGAAACAACTTCTTTTTCTCGTTATAGTGCTGCTTACCGCCGTCTCTTTGCTAGTTTCACAATCCTCTTTTGCCCAATTTACCCAAGTTACTTCAATCCCACTCCCTGTTGGTTCAGGTGCCAGGGCATTAGGGATGGGAGGCGCCTTTATTGCCGTTGCCGACGATGCCACAGCGGCATCGTGGAATCCCGGCGGCCTGACACAACTGGAAAGGCCAGAGGTCTCTGTAGTAGGTTCCTTTTTGTCCACACACATGGATTTTGATCCGGGCAATACTGGTCTCTTCTCGCTTGATAATGAGGCGGTATCCCGTGGCGATCTGAACTATGCCAGTGTTGCATATCCATTCAGGGTCTTCGGGAAGAACCTGGTTGCTTCCTTGAATTACCAGCAGAAATACGATTTTCACGCGGATATTGATTATAAGTACGAACTTAAAGACCCGTTTGGTGAACTCGATGAAGATTTTACTTTTGATTTTAAATCAAAGGGCGGGATAGGCGCCCTGACGCCTGCCATTGCCATGCAGGTAATACCAAAATTATCACTTGGTATAGCGGTAAATGTCTATACGGATGAATTTTTTGGTGACTATGCATGGAAGGAAAAATTCAGTACAGTAATTGTTAACAAGGATCTATCAGACCCGTTCATGTTTAGTGAAAATAGCGATGTCACATATAAAAATTTTCAGGCAATCAATGTGACGGTAGGTATGCTGTGGGACGTATGGGAAGAAGGAGAAAAACGTCTGACCTTTGGCGCTGTATATCATTCCCCCTATACGGCAGATGTTGATCGGGTTGTTGACTTACAAACCGGCTTTATTAATCCATCCATTGTATCTGAATCCTCGCAACATGAAAGAAATCATTTTGAAATTGATTATCCCATGTCCTTTGGCGCCGGACTTGGGTTTCGTCATAGTGATGCTTTATCTTTCTCCATGGATGTAACATGGACGGATTGGTCCGTATTTCAGCAGGAAGACGAGTTCGGCATTAAAACTCTTCCAATTGGAGGGGTACCAGCAGACGACAGGAAGATCGACGATACCTATGCAATCCGATGTGGCACGGAATACCTTGTTTTCAGGCAAAAGTCGATTATCCCCGTCCGTGGCGGGCTTTTTTATGATCCCCGTCCATCCCTGGATGACCCCACAGACGTTTATGGCGTTAGTGTGGGAAGCGGCATCACCTTCAAAAGGTTCAGTATCGATGGCGCATATCAATTCCGCTGGACAAATGATGGTGAGGGTGAGGACTTTGCTTTGCCAGGAACAAGCTTTGATCTCAACGAACATATGTTCCTGGCCTCTGTCATTGTCTATTTTTGATCTTTTTGAATTCAAAATCGATGCCCCTACGCGGGTTCAGGTTTGCAACCTGAACCCATGATTTGATGAGGTACAATTATTCCAGAAATACATTACATTGCCAACCCAGTAAGGAAACAATATGCGGTAGAGTCGCACTGCAGTGCGACTGTACCCAAACCAGGTATGGGCTTCTGCAAACACGGAGAGCAAAATCATAGTTGGGTCGGTACTATAAATATTAGGGTTCAGGTTGCAAACCTGAACCCGCCGTAAAATACCCCTCTCTTGATGGGAGGGGTGAGGGAGGGTGATCAGCCCCCACGCGGGTTTGTAACAGCCAACACACCCCCAACCCCTCTTGATAGAGGGGAGCTTGCGGCGTTTCCCCCAAAATGGGAAAAAGGGGTGTGTCACAAAAAATCCCCTCTATCAAGAGGGGACTAAGAGGTGTGTAAAAAGCCTTTCCCACTGGTTATCAGGCTTTACGCGGGTTCAGTCGAATGATACATGGGTGTGTTGTAGTTTCTTTTTCCGAAAGTTGGGATTTCTTTAGACTTCAAGGCATGGGGCATGTGCCCCACCTTTATTCATAAGCTATAAAGTTTTAAAGGAGATAATTATGGATTTTAAAAAGAGAAACGTGCGCTTTTTCTGGTTAATGACAGCATTCATTATCTTATTCAGCATATCAATGTGCGGGTGCATAAGAATTATCAACACCCAGTGCACTTGTAAAGGCAGTTCGACACCTGAACCAGGATATGGTACATGCCAAGTTTGGGGATACGTTTTTGATGACCAGGATGGGGACCATACCTATGACGCAGGTGAGGGCATATCCGGTCATCTATCAAAAATTTATAACCAAAGTTATACTTTTACCGATCCTGATGGTAGGGGTGCTAATGGGAAATATATTGTTTTTGCACCAACTCCAGCTACTTACACATTATTGGCGTCAGCCTCTGGTTATGGAACAGCGACTCGATCAATAACATTAAGTTCTTCCCAAATGAGCAAAAGAGAAGATTTTGAACTTCAACCACTACCATAAATAAACCAAGTGTAATTTTTTAATAAGTCTTTTCTTAGAAGCAGAGGAGTATGTGATGCAATGAAAACACACCTCTAGCCTCTCCCTCTACCCAGAGGAATTAGGGGAATATCAGGCTTACACGCTGGTTCGGGCTTCGTCGCGATGGTTCGACAAAGCCCTTCGATAAACTCAGGACAGACCCTCAGAATGACACCGTTTGTCAAGCGAAGAATCTAATTCTATACCCGCAAAAAAGAAAGGAGAAAACCATATGAAATATATGGCCCGGAGGCAATTATTCAAGACATATACTCTGGTGGGTTTATTCATAACATTGATTTCTACCGTATTATTGACAGGTTTTGCGTGTGCTAAAAAAGCAAGTGTGCCAGCATCATCACCGGGCAATCAAGTACCCAAAGAAACGCACAGGGAAGGTGTTGTTGAACCAACGCAATCACCAAAGCAATCACCGGATACAACAAGTGTTACCAGGCCAGCGCCATCAAAGCAACCAAAGGATTCAATCGATATATCCTCGGATGTTAAAAGTATTGAGGGCATTACATGGCAGGGAGACTATCTCTGGGTGTTGGATGATGAGAGGAAAATGATCGATCGATTTGATACTACTTTAGAGGAACTTTCCCCTGACCCTAAATATTCAATTGATCTCGCACAGCAAAGCGCTCTTGGTTTTGAAAAATTCAAAGGTCTGGCCTATGACAAAGAAGCCGAAGCACTCTGGGCTACCGCTGAAGGGAGAGATATAGATACTAAGAAAATGGTCCCGATGCTGATTAAGATTAATCTTGCCAACAGGCAGACGGAACCTATAAAAATGGAAATTCCTGCAGATAAAGGGTTTGATTCTATCGAGGGTATTACCTGGGATAGGAAAGCAAAAGCGCTGTGGGTTGCCATTTACGCCGGGTATTCAAGTTCATTTAACCTGATTGATCCGGAGACAGGGGAAAAACTAAGGAGTGTATTTGCCGATTGTCATCCCCGTGGTATTGCAACGGATGGAGAGTATCTCTGGAGTGTTTGTTATAACGACAAGAAATTCCCTTCAAAAATAGATAAAAGGAAAATACCAAAAAAAGATAAAGATTATACAATTGATGATTATGAAATATTTCATTCGCGCATATTCGTCAAGGATATACCGAAAGAAGTCGAACCCAATGGACTTGCTTTTGATGATATCCACCTCTGGTATGCAGACAGAGACACAAAGACTGTCGTCAGATTTACACCACCTGATGTACAGGAAAAATCTGCTATACCACCTGTTAAAGGTCAATAATCACCAGCGCAAAGAGGAGAACATAACTATGCAAAAATTTAAAAATGGTCTTTATGCTGTAACACTATGTTTTATCCTTTCGGGATGTTGTGTTATAGATGAATCCCTGCCACCAGAATTTAGTCCGTGTTGTCGTTGTGCCGTATATGAAAGCCCATCTCCCGAACCCCCAGATCCAGGCCCAGACCTCAAACCCCCACCCGATCCCCATATAAGACCAGAAAAATATGCGGTTTTAATCAGTGCTTATGAAGTTAATAATCAGGATAATGATGGAAACGGGATTAGAGACGGCGAAAACGTCGAAATTCACGCTGCATTTTGGTACGACCTTGTTTTGCAATATAAAATGTTGATAGAGATCGGGTTCGAACATAACAACATTAAGGTTCTTTATGGCAGAGGCACTGCCTTTGATACCATGTATCCGGAATATGATCTCAGAAAACTGTATCCCACCCATCAAATTACTTATCATGCGGTTACCAAAAAGAATATCGAGCGGATATTCGATGAGCTAAAAAACACAAATATAAAAGTCCATGATTATGTGTATATCTGGTGGATGGGACATGGATATGTATCCGGCCCAGATAATTGTGGTCTTTCCTTGTTTATAGGCTTTACGGATGAAAATAACCCTAATATTACCGATGACCAACTGCACGATTACATCAAGAGAATTCCAATATGTTCGAAACGCACCATTGCCGTAATGGCCTGCCACTCCGGCGGCATCATTGATGATATGGATGTTGCAGGTGAAGGAACAACGGGAGGAACAGTTACCCTTGCCTCGGCGACCTGTAACCAAACGTCGTATGAGACTTTATCAAGCTGTGACGTTTATCATGCGGAATTTAACTACACATTAACAACCGCACTCCTCATGGAGAACTCATGCGGTTTGTCTATGGCATTTTGTAGAAGAGGACACCTATTAGACGGAAATGGAGATGGTAATATATCATTGGGAGAAGTACATGAATTCAATAAATGTGAAATGAGAAGATCAACCCCAATGATAGGAGACCCCGATGGGATAGGACATTGGCCCCTTTAAAAGGGGGCGATTCATAAATACAACTTGCATTTTTGCGATGGGCATGGAAATGAGAGATGTCCTGGTGTTCAGGCTTTGTCGTGAGCGCTCAGACGAACGGTTAGCAATGAGTGAACCCGTAGTAGGTCGTCCCGAATTCCCTCTAGAGAGGGCACACACCCCTTAGTCCCCTCTCGAGAGGGGATAAAGGGGTGTGTGTCAAGATTCCCCTCTAAAAAGAGGGGACAGGGGGGGTGTATCTCAAGACTCCCCTCTATTAAGAGGGGCCCGGGGGTGTGTTTGCTATGAAAATAAATTACCGTCCAACACTCAAAGAACTTGCACGGAAACTGAGAAAAAGCAGCACCAAATCAGAAATAAAACTGTGGCAATATTTGAAACGCAAGAAAATGATGGGATATGATTTCCATCGGCAAAAACCCATTGATAATTTTATCGTAGATTTTTTCTGTAACAAGCTAAAACTCGTTATTGAGATAGACGGATATAGCCATACTTTTGAAGATGTTTCGGATAAAGATCAATTAGGCCTTTGGCAACTAAACATTCCCCTCCCTTTGATGGGAGGGGCTGGGGGAGGGTAAGCGTTCTTCTTTCACCCCCACCTTAACCTCCCCCATCGAGGGGGAGGAACTATTGTTTGAAATTCCTGAACATGAACATTAAAACAAGCAAGGCTTCAAGAACTGGGAATAACGGTACTGAGATTTTGCGATGAAGATGTAATGAAAAATATTGAAGGGGTTTTGATAATGATTCGGAGATTTATTGAGGAGATTGAGGAAAAACAGAAGATACACACCCCTTAGTCCCCTCGTATTAGAGGGGAAAATAAGATACACACCCCTTGATCCCCTCTTGTTAGAGGGGAAACCGTCAAGAAATTCTATACACGATGGGACGCGGTCCCAGTGTAATCTGATAAAATTCTTACAGGAGGGAATAGATATGAGAAGCAGATATATTTTTTTTGGGGGGGGGGATAGTCTTATTTTTATTGCTGAGTATGACAGTTGCGATTTCAACTGCATACGCACCCCTGGGAAAGATTTGGGGATATATCAGAAATAACTCAGGTCAACCAATTGCTAATGCATCCCTTACTCTTACTCCAGGACAAGGATCTGGTAATTCAAATTCGGCTGGAAAATATGCAACTGGTTTTATAGACTATGGTAATTATACGTTAACAGTCACAGCTAGTGGTTATCAACCTGGAGGGGGTCCAGTAACCGTTAATGCTTGGTCAGTTCAAAAACATTTTTACCTTACTCCAGTAAATGGTATGAGTGCGGTGTCCTCCCCCGAAAATGACAATGTCAGCACACCAGAGCTACAGGAGAATGCGATACAAATGCTTGGGGATATAAAAAACCAGATTTTATCACTTGGTTCTGCTACATTCAAAACCCCTGATCGGCAAGATGCGCTCGCTAAGCAGTACGACACGGCAGTAAGGAATATACAAGAAGGGAGAAATGACCTTGCCTTGAAAAAAATTCAATATGGTATTTTGATGAGGGTAAATGGCTGTAATCGTCTGGGCCAGGCAGATGATAATGACTGGATTATAGACTGTGAGGCACAAAAGTTAGTCTATGATAGTACTGCTGTAGTAAAGGAAATAGTAAAATGATATGATAATTTTTATTTTACTTTGTGACACACCCCCTAACCCCTCTTTTTAGAGGGGAAAAAGATATACCCCCTCACCTAGCCTCTCCCACAAGGGGAGAGGAAACTGCACGCGGGTTTAGGCCTCGTCGTGAGTGATCAGCCGAACGATAGAGAGGAGGCTAGGGTGTTTCCCCTCTAAAAAGAGGGGAGTAAGGGGTGTGTTGCACGCAGGTTCAGACTTGTAACCTGAACCCACAAGGAAGCAACCCGTTCGGCTGAGCGCTCACGACGAAGTTTGAACCCGCGGGGAGAGCCTTCCTTTGGTTAATGAGGTTTTTCCTAACAATACTCTTATACCAAATCAGGGCTCATCTTAAATCTTAATTTGGACAAGACTGATAAAATACAGTAAATTATAATCAGGAGGCTTTTATGTTGGAAATTCACAAAAAAATAGTACTTGATGAAAATAGTAGGCCGGTTGCAGTTCAGATACCGATTGAGGAATTCGAGCGGTTGGAAGAGGTAATAGAAAATTACGGATTGTCAAAATTAATGGACGAAGTAAAAAGTGATGAGCGAGTTACATATGGAGATGCAAAAAAATATTATCAATCATTGAAACAGCATGTGGAAAGTTGAATATACAAAACGTTTTCTTAAAGAACTCGTCAAGTTACCCAAGGAAAAACAAATTAAGGCTGAGGAAATAGTTTTTAATGAACTCCCATCTTCCAATCCTTTTGAACTCGGATATGTTGAGCGAATGACGGGTTATCCGGATAAATATAAAATCCGTTTGGGGGATTATAGGATAGGCATCACGATTGATAAAAACAATCAAGTCGTTGTTTGTCAACGTGTCGCGCATCGTAAAGACATTTACAAATTATTTCCGTAGGTTTCACATAACAAATTATTGGGGCGGACACCTCAAGCGGGTTCAGGCTACGTCGTGAGCGCTTCGTGGCTGGTGGCAGGTTTGTAACCCATAATTTTAGGTGTAGTCATTTGCAAACATCGAGAATAGAATCATAGTCGATGCGGTGCTATAAAATATAGGGTTCAGGTTGCAAACCTGAACCCGCAGGAAATGATGGGTTCTATTCGTTTAACTGATCCTACCCGACCATGATAGTCGTTTACTAACATTCAATTCTAACGAGACAGAATGAGTGGCAGTCTCAAAAGTTTTACTATTATTATGCCAGTATTAAATTTGATTTTTAAAATAAGTTCTGTCTTTGTAACCAAGCAATAGTCCTGGAACGCTGATGTCCTCATCGATCTTTTCCCAATGTAATCCGGTTCCTCCTCCACTCATTTCATAGTTTTCTCTCTGCTCAGGAGTTGCATTAAGTAATCTGGGAAAATATGCGAGAGGAATCGACAGTTGCCTTCCATCGGTTAGACCGACCCACATATTTTCGCTATCAAACCAAATCTTTTTTGCTGTTGCTTCAAATGTCAAAGTGCTCATGCCACTTCTCCTTGATTAATGCTTTGTTTTCTTCAATCTTGTCTTTGAATTCGTTCAATTCTCTACTGGAAAATCCATAATTATTCGACAAGGAAATGCTAGGTTCGATCCAAAATTTAGCGCTGTTTAGTCCTTACAGTGTAGGGGGCGAAGCATTTGCTGTCGTTGGTATACATGCGTTCATACACAAGCCGGCAAATGCTTCGCCCCTACTTTTTCAAAAAATTAAATTGTTACTAAAATACCAATATAAACCACACTTTTCCCATACGTATGTCTTCACGCGGGTTACAGGTTTGTAACCTGAGAACTCGCAATAAATAGGCTAATCAGTGGTCAACATTCGATCCGGAAGCTAAGGGCTGTGGTGACTTTTAAAGCTTTCCTTTAACTTTATGAATTATGGTTTGGATTTTTTTAAACCATCTTTTTCTCACAATGACGACTTAAAATCTCCGTCCTTTTCCGGCGCTGCATCTTCCGGCAAATCCTTTTTCTTAACACCTGTTGTATAATCCCTGATCCTCTCAGAAAAATTTTCAGGAATGATGAAGACGAGCGACCGCATTCCCTTTTCGATTTGAGTCGCGACTTTTGAGGCACGAACCATGTCACAGGTTGTTTCGCTGCAAAACAACAGGACGCCGTGAATTATCACACCAGAAAAGATAAATCCTTTGAGAATCCCTAACATGCCGCCCAACAGCCTGATTCCCATCCCCATTTCCCATTTCCCTATGATTTTTTTTATCAGGTCTGTAAGGATGTATGTGGCCATGAACGCAACTCCAAAGATAGTAAAGTAACCCAACAAACCGGCAGTGGAGGGGGTAAAAATACCCTTCAGCAAATTGCTCAGGATGTCATGAAAAAGCAGTGCCGCAAAGAAAGAGATTAAGAGGCAGCCAATCCTGAGAAATTGCAAAAAGGGGCCGCCGGCAAGCCCAAAAACGATTGCGAAAAATACGACGGTGAAAATTGAGTAATCAATCCAATGCATGGCTAATTATGCTTCTTCTCCTTTTTTGGTTTGCGCAAAAAGTCGTTCACCAGACCTTTGAAAAGATGTTCCAGACTCTCTTTGTTCAGTTTTACCGCAACCTTTGGGTCTTTGGTAGTGCCCCGTATTTCTATGGGCACCGCATTTTGCCCCAAAAGAACACCGGCAATTTTTTCAATATCTTTTCCCATCCGCTCTTTGTGAAGTTGCACCAGGGCGTCATACGAAATCGACCCTTCAAATTCAGACATACCCGATGCCGTGATATTTGCTAACGGACCTTGCATCTCCATCTTTTGCGTGTAAATCTTACCGTCATTGATCCGGATTAAAGCCTCTAGGGTATCAAACGAATACCGGTCCGGCTCTCCCAGGATTTCCAGGAGAGAGGACAATATTTTGTTGCCGCGGATATAGCCGTCTTTTACTTCGAATTTCACCGTGGCGACAAGTTCTTTGTTGAGCATCTCCTTGCCCAGACCATTGCCCTGCAGAGTACCGTTGAGACTCAGCAACCCCCCGATATCGCCGTCCTTTACCACAAAGACAGGAATGAGGTCGATGACAGGTATATCCTGGGTAATATGCACCCCTTTTGCCTCAAACGCAAGATCAAACGTTGGCCTTTTCTGATAAAGGTCAATTACTCCTTGTACGACCGCAGGGCCCTCGTTTACCTTGCAACGAAATCGGGTGGTAAGAACGCCATTTTTGAATGAAAAGGTGTCTGTGGCGAGGTCTTCCACCAACAACCGGTTTTCATAGTTAATCTGGCGGATAAAAAGTTTCTTAATGACAATTTCTTTACGCAGCGCCGGCAGCAACTGAAACGTGCCTTGAATCTGCTCAAAATGTATCGGGGCATCTGAATTTTTTCCCTGTCTTTGCATGGTGAGATAGGGGATATTTATCTTATTGGGCCACTGAAAGGAGACCGGACCTATCTCCTGCACGGATTCTAAACGTTTTTTTACCGCCTGGTCAATCTTTTGTTGTATAAAATCTTCAGAAATAAATGCCGGAATGATAAAGATCGCGGCTAGCGGAACACCGATGGCCAAACCGCAGGTGATTATCACCCATTTTAACCATGCTCTTTTATTTTGCATATGCATATTTGATGAGGAATGACACACGCTGACGAGATAATGAGTTCATGACCTTTGATATTGTGCAATTCCTTCTCTGTATAAATCATTTCCGTGTATATCGTTGGCAACCACGACAGGAAAATCTACCACCTCGAGTCGCATGATAGCCTCGGCTCCCAGGTCTTGATAAGCAATGAAATCTGCCTTTTTTACGCTCTTTGCCAGTAAGGCAGCAGCGCCTCCGGTTGCGACAAAATAGACCGCCTTATACTTTTTCATTGCCTCAATGACGGCCTCAGAGCGATTTCCCTTGCCGATGGTGGCCTTTAATCCCATTGCCAGTAACCAGGGTGTATAGACATCCATCCGGTAGCTCGTGGTAGGGCCGCACGAGCCGATAGGTTTCCCAGGCCGCGCAGGGCTCGGACCCACGTAATAAATGATCTGATTCTGTATATCAAAGGGCAACTCTTTGCCCTGATCCGCAAGTTCTACAAGCCGTTTATGCGCTGCATCCCTTGCCGTATAAATAGTTCCGGTTATCAAAACCCTGTTGCCAATCCTAAGGCTTGCAATTTTATCATCCGTTAGGGGGGTTTTTAGATGGATTATATCTGACATAATACTTTACCGATTTCAATCTCCGGACACATAAACCGTCCGAATTATGGCTAAAAATTTAAACACCCAATACAACCGTCTTAACCCGATGTGCGTGGCAATCGATATTAACGGCCACCGGGAGACTGGCGATGTGACAGGGAAACCATTCCACATGAACTGCAAGGGCTGTAATCCTGCCACCTAACCCCTGGGCTCCAATACCCAAATCGTTTATTCGTCCTAACATCTCCTTTTCCAGATCGGCAGTATTTGTGTCAGGGTTTTTTGTTCCTAAAGGTCTCAAAAGTGACTTTTTGGCCAAAAGGGCTGCGTAATCAAATGTGCCCCCGATTCCGACACCCACCATAATGGGTGGACAGGGGTTGGCTTTCGCCATCCTCACGGTTTCTACAACAAAGTTTATTACCCCTTCCCTGCCGTCAGCCGGCGTCAGCATGGCAATCCGGCTCATATTTTCGCAGCCTCCTCCCTTTGCCATGAACGTAATTCTTACAGAATTTCCGGGAATGAGTTCTGTGTGGATAACGGCAGGTGTGTTATCACCCGTGTTAACACGGGCAAGGGGATGTGCTACGATAGATTTTCTCAGATAGCCCTCTTTATACCCCCTGCGTACGCCGTCATGAATCGCATCATACAGACGACCTTCGGTAATCTCCACATCCTCGCCCAACTCAACAAAGACAACGGCAACCCCCGTATCCTGGCAGATCGGCATCTGGCATTCGCGCGCAATTTTTGCGTTCTCTGCTAAATCTGTAAGCACATCCTTTGCAACAGGAGATATTTCTGTCTTACGGGAGTCTCTCAATGCACCCAGAACATCCTCATTTAGCTGGAAATTGGCCTCCATGCACAGGCGATGTACCTTTTCAACTACCTCCTCAGAACTAATCCTTGTACGTATACCCATAGCGGATCGCTTTTATATTTTCGTTGAGAAATTGTGATGGAAATTCCGCGTCAAAATTTACCGTCTCAATATTAATGCCGATTTTGCTTAAGAGCCTGCCCAGGGCGATCATGTTGACAAAGATAGGGCTACTGAACTGTTCTACGGCAAGTTTCTCGAAGGGGATGCGGTCGCTCGCGGGACATTTGAGCTCACACTTTTGACACTCTGCGTCACAGGCCGACGACTCAATGAGCATATGCTTTGCCCGTATCGTAAGATCGAGCGTCTTTGAGAGCTGAAGCCCGATATCCGCCTCTTCAAAAAACGGAACGTCAATAGGGTCGTCAGAATAAACAATTTCTGCCCGAATGTTGCCACCGCGCACTGCTGCGTCATAAACAAGATTCAGTGATATCTCTTTTCCTAATTTAGCAAGGATATTAGCCAGCGCATGCGCCATGAGCTTTATGCCCTGTCCTGCCTCACCAGCCAGGACGATCTTTTTTAAACGATGTTCTTTGGGGACTGTGGCAATCTTTCGCACCATGAGGACAATATTTACCCCAAAAAACCTCCTGTCAACAAAAGCGGTCTCTTTAAAGCCGTGTTTTTGAAAAAGATCATACGCTACCTTCTCTGAGGGATACGTAAACAGCTTGGCTTCATAGCAACCCTTAGCGGTAAATCTCTTTATGGCTTCTTCCAGGAGCTTATCTCCGTATCCCTTTTTCCGGCACTCCGGCATAACACCCACCCAGTGAATATTTCCCACGCCATCTGAAATCCAGGCAAACAGAAAAGCCACAATCTTGTCGTCTTCTTTGCCAGCAAGATAAATACAATCTTTATCGCTAAGCCGTCGCTTCACTTCTTCCGCAGGATACATATCCTTGAAGTGCAGGCGTTCAACCTCAAGGCTCCTGGCGTGTAATTCGTCTATGATGTAACGGAAGAGGGTTACCGTTGCTTCTATGTCGGATTCTTTGAGTGTCTCAAGAGTAAAAGGCATAAGGAAACGGAATGTGTCCGGTTGTTAAAAAGTGTTTTTTCCTGCAGGGATCAGTCCACCCGGATGACCTGACCGTAGTCAGGCAGAACGCACAAGCAGGATGGTTCAACAGGAGTAAAAACCCAACGAAGTAATAAAAAACCTGAGCGGATGGTTTACCCTTTCGTTTAGTACCTGAGTCATTTACCTTAAATTATACAAACAGCAATGGAATTGCAAGGCAAATTTACCACCATGCGGTTCTTTTTTTTGCTAAACCAGCATAACCGTTCGGATAAAAACAAACCCAAGAATTTGCGAAGAACGCTTGACACAGAACGGCAAAAATGGTATGAGGGTGAACGAAAGATCTTTTGTGAGGTGATATTTGCCATGAAGTTCTCTTGTTTGGTCAGGCTGTCCCGGCATGGAAAACGTCTCTGGTTTTCTCACCTTCTGAATTTCTTCATGGTAACGAATGGGTTTTTTCTTCATTTGCCCGCAATTCAGGCTGATGGAGAAGACATGTCCCCCACCCCAATCGGGGGAACGACCTCGCTGGTGGCCACATCCGGTTCCCCCGAAAAACGCAACCATACAGAAGAAGACTTCCTAAAAGAAGCCATCTCAACAGAAGCACTCTGGTTTGGATCCTCTGAAGAGGTGAGTATTGCAACGCGACACGAAACACCCATTGGCAAGGCGCCAAGCATAGTAACGGTAATTACGGCTGATGAGATAAAAAACCAGGGGTATCGTACCTTTGCCGAAATTTTGAGAACCATACCGGGATTTGAAATTTTAAAGGATGCGTCATTTGGGGGTGTTGCACCCGCGGTCAGAGGACTGACAGGTTCAGAGAAGATACGGGTCATGCTGAATGGACACCTCGTAAATACCCCCCTGAGTGGCGGAGCGTTTACCAGGTTTGACGATTTCCCCGTGGAAAATATCAAGAGGATAGAAATCATCAGAGGGCCGGGTTCGGCCGTGTATGGTGAAAACGCGTTTCTTGCAGTTATCAATATCATTACCAAGGATGCACAGGATATCGACGGTGTAAAAGTGGTTACCGGGTTTGGGAGTTTTGATACGTATGAGGAAAATGTCATCTTTGGCAAGACATACGGAAAGGTCAACATATCGGGAATGGTTCATTATCGACAAACCAGTGGCTTTAATGGCACCGTCGAAAGTGACCGTCAAACAATCCTCGATGGACAATTTGCCACTTCAGCCTCACGTGCGCCAGGAAGCGTACGGGACGGACGACAGCAATTTGATCTCAACCTTAAAATGGTTTACAAAGATTTCTATGCTGAGGGAATGTACTTGAATAAAGACAAAGAGCCCTTTGTTGGCCCTCAATTTGCCTTAACTGATGAATCCGATATTGAAAATAACTATGTATTCGGTGAGGCCGGGTATAAAAAGACCTTTGAGGAAAAATTTACTATAAAACCAAGGATCTATTACGATCAATTCGATGATGATTTCTTCGTTGAATCCTTGCCTGATGGTACAACAATACCAAACACATTAGGCAATCCCGTTACGTTTCCTGACGGAGTTATTGGTAACGGCAGAGTAAGTGAAAAGGTCGTAGGCACGGAGATTCCTCTGGATTACAAATTGCTTGATACAAATCTACTCACGTTAGGTTTTGAGTACCGCCTGGTCAATCAAACGAATGTCCGTTTTTCAAGTAATTTTATACCAAACACGCTTGACCCTTTGCCACAAATCCAGGACTTTTCGGATGAATTTCCTTTCTTAAAAGAGGTTACGCGAAGGATATGGTCGCTCTACTTGCAGGATGCCTGGGACATAACCGACACCATAAATCTTACCCTGGGCATACGGCACGACCAGTATAGCGATTTCGGTGATGCGACCAGCCCGCGATCTGCTATAACATGGGCGTTCATGAAAAATGCATCCCTGAAGGTGCTTTATGGCGAGGCATTCCGCGCACCCAGCTTTGAAGAGATGTATATCACCAATCAGCCTGCCATCGAGGGAAATGAAGATCTGGATCCGGAAACGATCAGGAGCTACGAGGTGGGATTGAGTTATCAAATGAACAAATACGTTGCCTGTTCTGTCAATTACTTCTATAACGATATCGAAGACCTTATTGGCATGCGTACCCTGGAAAATGATCCAGGTACTTCCCGTTTTGAAAATCTCGGTGATGCCCATGTCCAGGGAATAGAGATGGAGACCAAGGTTGATATAACGAAAGGGAATTACCTTTTCATGAACTATACTTATCAAAATCCGGAAGACAATCGTGGGAATGACCTGCCGTTCGTTGCAAAACACTATGGTAACTTTGGCGTGAATGTACAACCCTGGAAATATATTAATACCAACCTCAGCGCCTTTATAAGCGGGAGTCGGTCCAGGGATGGTGATGACCCTGATGAACACAGAGATGATCTGCCATCCTATGCATTGTTAAATCTTTCTCTTATTGCAAAAGAATTCTTTAAGACCGTGGAGGTGCAGGGGACGGTGCTCAATCTGCTCGACAAGGACTATAGCGACCCCGGTCCGGTTTCCATACCCGATGATCTTCCCAGACCGGGAAGGATGTTTTTTGTTGGATTAAGCTATCAGTTTTAATTCATGTTTCCTGTCTACAAATTATTGAGACGCTGACTATAATTGGTTTTGGGTTGCATGGACAAACCCCGTTCCCTTCTATTTTTAACAGGGAGTGTCTGGCTATGTTTACTGTAAAAGAACTTGTAATCCTGCTTTCGTCAATTGCTGCTGACATTCCTTCATTTTCTGATAGATGGACGACCATGACCTTTTTGCGTAGACAATGTGGATGCTTCTGTTCTCGACAAGATTCTTTATTTTATTGGCGAGATTGTGATTCACAAAGTCATACAGCACGATAATAAAGTCCATCGTCTCCGGGTACCGTCGCGAATCTTTTGACTGCTCCTGCCCGTTACGTGGCGAATCTCCATAACGCCGATTTTATTGAGTTCCTTGGGAAGTCTTCCCCAAAGGCACCCCCTGCAATAAGTGTCGGCATGTTCGATCTCCTCCCAAAAAGACGGAACGAAATTAAGGCTTTGTCTCAAAATGTGGACATATTATAAAAAGCCTATGAGAGGTCAACAGAAAATTCAAAAACTGGTAACAATTTAGTTTGTTGGAAAATTCCAATAATGGCCGATGTTTGCCGCGCCGTGTAGGGGCGAAGCATTTGCTAAAATTGGCATACATACATTCATACCCAAGCTGGCAAATGCTTCGCCCCCTACCTTTTCAAAAAACTAAATTGTTACAAAAACTGAAATAATAGAATATCATGAAATGGTATGGTAAAATTTATTTGAATTTCTGCTGGGGGTTTGTTACACTGCAGCATCCAGAGATATCGTTAGATATCGTTAGTTTATTATAGAATGTATTTTTGTGCATCGATGGAGGTTTAACAATATAATGTCTACTACGGTTGCTGATGTAGAACTTGATAAGTTGTTAGAAGTAGAAACATTATCAAGGGAAACCGTCACGTATATTAAGGATCTGGTATATAGTTCCAAAGAAATGCGAGAAGATATGGACGAAAAGATTGACTCGCTGAGAGCCAGTATAAAGAAGGGGCACGACGGGGCTGAAGCTAAGGACGTAATCCTTTTGTTGGGGATATCAGAATGGATTGTCGGAAATGTAAAAGAGGCTTCCGAATTCCTGAAAGAGGTCAAATCAAGGAAAATTGCCGCTTATTATTTGGGTAAATGCTACCAGGAATTAGGTGATTACGACCAGGCTTTGGAGTGTTTTGAACGAGCTAAAAAAACTGATACTGAAGAATTTGATATTTGTATGGATATTGCCGAAACCAAAAGGCTGGCTAACCATAGCGAAGATGCATTGAAGATCATCAAAAGTTTTTCTCAATCTCAGGGGAATAATCCGGAATTCCATTATCAGCTAGGACATTGTCTGGATGCCCTCGGAGAGTATGACAATGCAATTAATCATTATGAACAATCACTCCGATTAGACCCAGACTACGCAAAGTCTCTATTCCGCTTGGCTTTTAATTACGATCTCAACGGGGAAGACGAAAAGGCCATTGAATGCTACGAGCAGTGCATAAATGTAAGCCCTAGCCATAAAAATGCATTTATCAATTTGGGAGTATTGTATGAGGATAAAGGCAATTTTGATGATGCGATATATTGTTTTGAAACTGTTTTAGATGCTGAACCGAACGATCCCCGCGCCTTGTTGTTTTTAAAGGATGCAAGAGCCGCCATGAACATGTATTATGATGAGGAGATTTCAAAAAAACAAGGGAAGGAAAGCGAAGTGCTGAATATCCCAATTTCAGATTTTGAACTCTCGGTAAGAAGCAAAAACTGCCTGGAGAAAATGAATATTCGCACCTTGCGTGACCTTACAAGAATTACTGAGATTGATTTACTCGCTTTTAAGAATTTTGGAGAAACCTCACTCAGCGAAATTAAGATTATTTTGTCGCAAAAGGGATTACGTTTGGGGCAGGCATTGGAAAGCGACCGTGAAACAGAGGTTTTGGGGAGTAAAAATGCAGAAAAGAATATGGGCGCCGTGGAAACTGTTTTGGAGCTTGGGCTCTCCACTCGCTGCAGGAATGCCTTGAGTAAGGCCGGCATTGAAACAATCAAAGACCTTACAGAAAATACAGACCGAGAGTTAGATCAAAAGGGGATAAAACAAAATTATATTGATGAGATATGCAGCAGATTATCTGAGATTGGTCTGGTTCTAAAAACCGTTGACAACGACAACGCAGGTTTGGGAGAAAGCATTACAGAGTAGCCTCTTTAAAGAATGTTTCGGATGGCATGATTGCGATATCTGGGGATGTGTGTGCATGTTAGATTACATCCGGGGGCGGGTGGTCGGCAAATCTCCCACAAGACTTATCTTGGAAGTAGCTGGCATCGGTTATCAATTACACATTCCATTGTCTACCTTCGAAAAGATACCCAATCACGAAGAAGTTACCGTTCTTACGCAGTTATTTATTAAAGAAGATCAGATAAAAATCTTTGGGTTTGCAACGGGAGAAGAAAGAAATTTATTTCAATTGCTGCTTTCGGTGAATGGCATAGGACCGACTACGGCAATCACCATCCTCTCGGGCAGTTGTGTGGACGATATAAAAGATGCCATTGCCCGCGAAGATGCAAAGGCACTGGAAAAAATCAAAGGGGTGGGTAAGAAAACAGCCGAACGGATCATCCTGGAACTCAAGGGAATAATAAAGGAAATTACACCCGCGATGCCTTCGGGCATGGGGGCCGGACAAAAGGCGCTGATATCGGATGCCGTTATGGCCCTGGTTTCTTTAGGTTATGGACGGCCAATGGCTGAAAATGCCGTAAGCGAAACGATAAGAAGGTTGGGAACCGTTGATAATGTCGAAGTGCTCGTAAGGGAGGCGCTAAAATACAAAGCCTGATTGCCACGGCGTGCGACTAAAATCTCACGGTAGGATATAGGTTATGATAAAAGAAGATATTTTATCTTCCACGCCGATGGTTGAAGATAAAAATCTGGACTTTACGCTCAGGCCAAAGCGGTTCTGTGATTTCATTGGACAGGATCGCATAAAAGAAAACCTGCTCATTTATATTGAAGCTGCGAAGAAACGAGGAGAGCCGTTAGACCATATATTATTTTCCGGTCCTCCCGGCTTGGGAAAAACAACGTTGTCTCAAATTATCGCTAACGAAATCAATGCCTCGATCAAGACAACTTCCGGTCCCATTCTCGATAAACCCATGGATCTTGCCGGTATTCTTACGAATTTACAACATGGAGATATTCTTTTTATTGATGAAATCCATAGGTTGAACACGACGGTTGAAGAGTACCTCTATTCGGCAATGGAGGATTTCTATATTGACATTCTTATTGATCAGGGGCCTAAAGCAAGATCGGTAAAAATCAATTTGCCAAAGTTTACGCTTGTCGGTTCGACGACCCGGGAAGGGTTGCTTACGGCGCCGCTCCGTTCCCGCTTTGGTGTACTGGAAAAATTAGAATTCTATCCATGGACTGATCTGTATAAAGTTGTGTGGAATTCTGCCCATATTCTCTCTATCCGGATAGAGGAAATAGGGGCTGAAATTATTGCGAAAAGATCACGTGGCACCCCAAGAATAGCGAACAGGTTTTTGCGACGTATCCGGGATGTTGCCCAGGTTCGCGGGAACGACATGATTAATGAAGAGGTTGCTCGCATGGGTTTACAGATGTTAGGTGTGGATGAAAATGGTTTGGGAGAAATGGACCGGAAGATACTGGAAACCCTTATCCGCAATGGTGGTCCTGTCGGCTTAAAAACTATCGCAGTTTCGGTAAGTGAAGAAGAAGACACCATTGAGGAAGTGTATGAATCGTATTTGATCCAAAGGGGATATCTCGATAAGACGCCGCGGGGAAGAATTGCTACCAAACTGGCCTATGAACATTTAGGATTTCAATGTCACTCAGAAACGGGGATCCAGAAAAGATTATTTTGAAGGACCCGTCTTATGAATCTCTTATTACATATTTGCTGCGCATGCTGTCTCTGCGCGCCATTACAGGAACTGAGAAAAGAAGGTTTCGCGGTAACAGGGCTCTTTTATAATCCAAATATACATCCATTGCTTGAATTTCGTAGGCGATTAAAAGCGCTGCGCGTATTTCAGGAAAGCGATCCTCTCCCCGTAATTTACTGTGAGGATTATGGTTTACGGGAATATTTGAAGCATGTTGATTATGATGGCAATGACCGGTGCGCCGATTGTTATATGATGCGACTGAGGTTCATAGCGGCATATGCACGGGAAAACGGATTTGATGCCTTTACCTCAACCATGTTATTCAGTATCTATCAAAATCACGAGCAGCTAAAAAGGTTTTCCGAAAATTTAGCGCGTGAATACGGCATCAATTTTGTCTATCGTGATTACCGTTATTTGTCCGAGTGTAGTCATGAAATAGCCAAAAAAAAGATGATTTACCGGCAGGGATATTGTGGTTGTGTCTTCAGCGAACACGAACGATACAAAGACACCACTCGGGAATTGTATAAAGGCGGCAATATGAATGAACAGGAGAAGGAAAACGCCAGAAAAGTCTTCGATAGCAAAATAACGTTACAACGGTGTGGCTGTTTTGATAGAGGAAAGGGTGCTTCTTTTCCTGCTCCTCGGTCAGATACCGCATGTTGATTTGTACCTGGGGGGGGAGCGCGGTAGTGCTAATGTAAACAAAAGTACGTTTGTCTTTCATAATCAAAAAATGATATGAATAAAGTATTTTTTTTGATGTTTGTTGCGGTATTGCCAATCATTTCTGCAGGAATCCCCCTTTCGTGCCATAGAGAGAGTACGGTAGTTCAAGACGGGGTTCATGATTACGGACCGCTTATGGATAAAATACCCGTCGTGCGTGTGCTTCTCATAAATGACAAGCGGGAGGCAGAGGTGGCAATTCATGGATGTTATCAGATTGCCGGCAGTTTAACGAATATTATAGAGCAGGGACAAGGGTTACGAAAGTGTGCCATATCAATAAGCGATGGCGGCATAAATCTCGGGGATAAACATTATAATTATAGTGAAATAAGGATTGCAACCCAACAAGATGGAGGAATTGAGCTAAATAACGTACGGTATCGCGGCGAAATAAGAATATTACAGCAATTTAATAATAAATTTTCCGTAATTGGTGAAACAGACGTTGAGGATTTTGTTTCCGGTGTAGTTGGCAGTGAAATGCCGTCAAGCTGGGAAGAAGATGCTCTGCGTGCACAGTCGGTAGCGGTAAGAACATACGTGATGTATAAAAAGAAGGTTCGTCGGGACGAAGTATATCACTTGGATTTGCAGGAGCTTGCGTATAGAGGCGTGGCAGGTGAAACGGCGCGGGTCAACAGTATGGTACAGGACACAAAAGGTGTAGTCATGGTGCACAACTGGAATATTTTTCCTGCTTATTTCCATAGCACGTGTGGAGGACATACGGAAGATGTTCACCATGTATTTGGGAAAGACAGTATACCACCTCTCAGCGGAGTGGAATGTAATTATTGCAACAACTCAAAACATTCCCATTGGAGTAAGGATATTAGTAAATCAGCTATTGAAAAAAAACTGCAGGAGGCTAATGTGTCCACTTCCAGCATACGCGCCGTAAGAGCGGTTAATCCAGGGGCTGGCAACCATGGCTCAAGAGTTGAGATTACCACTGCTAACGGGACTAAAGAAATGAATGCAAATGATTTTCGATTGCTGATTGGTCCGAACAATTTGTTAAGCACCTCATTTCAGGCGAAGAGCACCGGGAAAAGCATTACCTTTTCGGGACGAGGGTGGGGACACGGTGTAGGACTGTGCCAATATGGAGCTCAAGCCATGGCCCAAAAAGGGTTTCCATGGGCTGCTATTTTAAAACATTACTATCCAAAGATAGAATTAGTTCGGGTATATTAATACCTCTGAGTGGAGGGGTTGTTGATTTTTAAAATCCTGGCCGGCGATAAACAAACAAAAGCCCGGTGTGGTGAGTTGCGATTTGCGAATCATCGTATTCCTACTCCGGTTTTTATGCCGGTTGGTACACAAGGCACGGTCAAAACTTTAACGCCGCAGCAACTAAAGGAGACTCATACAAAGATTATTTTGTGTAATGCGTACCATCTTTGTTTAAGACCTGGAGAGAATATTGTCAGACAATTAGGCGGCATCCATAAATTTATGGGATGGGATGGCGCAATTATCACCGATAGCGGTGGGTATCAGGTCTTTTCCCTCAGTGGTCTGACAAAAATTTCTGACAACGGCGTGGAATTCCAATCCCCTGTCGATGGAACAAGGTTTTTCCTCACCCCTGAAAAGATGATACAAATACAAAATGACATCGGGGCGGATGTTATTATGCCGTTTGATGAATGTGTGCCGTATCCCTGCGAACAAGACAGGGCAAGCGTGGCAGTAAAAAGAACCCTGGAGTGGGCAGGGCATTGCATGAATGCCCACAAAAATCGGCAGCAAACGCTCTTTGGTATTGTTCAGGGGAGTGTATTCAAGGAACTTCGTATTGAATGTGCCAAAAACCTCGTGGAAATGAATTTTGAGGGATATTCAATTGGTGGACTCAGCGTTGGGGAAGGAACAATCCTCATGAACGAAGTACTCGACTATACCGTAGATTATTTACCATCAGATAGACCCCGATATTTGATGGGTGTTGGGTTTCCCGTTGATATACTGAATGCGGTAGAACGCGGGATCGATATGTTTGACTGTGTGGTTCCCACGCGCAATGGGAGGAACGGGTGCGCCTTTACCAGCACGGGAAAAGTGAAAATACTCAACAGCCAATATAAGGAAGATGCCACCCCTTTAGATGGGACGTGCAACTGTTATACATGCCACAACTTTTCGAGGGCATATCTGCGGCATCTGTTCTTGGCGCATGAAATTTTAGGGCTGACATTAATTTCATTACATAACATATTTTTTTTTCAAACACTGATGCGACAAATAAGGGAATCTATCGTGAATGGTGAATTTATGGATTTTAAGATCGACTTTTTATCAAGACAGTCTGCTTGATGAGCGTCAGGGATATAATACAGTCTTGCGAAATCATTTTTTGAATGAAATTTTTTAACAAAGATTAGGAGGAATATGATGTTTTTTTTATTGCAGGCGGCCGGAAAACAGTCATCGCCGGGTGGAATGCTGTCCATGGTACTTCCGTTTGTTCTTATGTTTGTTGTAATGTATTTTCTGATCCTGAGACCACAAAAAAGAAAAGAAAAAGAGCGTAAGGCATTGTTGTCCAGGATTAAAAAAAACGATCGGGTCGTAACGGCTGGTGGAGTCCATGGACTAATTACCTCTGTCAGAGAGCATGAGATTATTCTTCGGATAGACGATGCCAAAGATATAAAGATCAAGGTCGACAGGAGTGCAATTGTTACGGTATTAGAGGTTTCTCATGATGAAGATACGGAAGACTCAAAAGGATCTGTAAAAGAGATTAAAGGAACTCAGTAAATTTAGATAATTTATGAAATTGGCAGTTTACACTATACAACGGAAAGGGAGCCTGTTGAGGAGAAAGAAATGACGAAGAACTTGAGGTGGAGAATACCTATTATTGCGGTAGTCATTGCTATCGGTACTATGGTTTTGTATCCACCATCAGAAAAGATTTTAATTAAGGAGCACGTTAAAGAGATCGACGGCAAGGTAGTCGAACGGACAGCAATAGAAAAATCATGGACACGGTTTTTCATAACAAACCCTGTTATTCGTGAAACGGTTGTTAGTGAAGAAACGGACAAAGACGGCAAGCATATCCGTAACAAGGTCGTCGAGCACGCGTCAAAGGGCAAAATAAAGCTTGGTTTGGACCTCAAAGGCGGCTCAGAGTTGTTGTATAAAGTAAGAGTGGATGAAAGGGAAGATCGTCCGGGCATTACAAAAGAAATCATAGAAGTATTGAAAAAGAGGATTGATCCGCAGGGGGTTATCGAGTATCGAATACAAGAACATGGCAGCCACAGAATACTCATTCAGGTTCCTGGCGCGACAAGGACGGAAATAGAAGGGCTCAAAAATCGAATTACCAGGCTTGGCAAGCTTGAGTTTCGGTTGGCCGCCAGCAGTGACAGCCCGGAATTTAAGGAGGCCATGGAAGGGAAACAAGTCCCGGGTTTTTATAAACAATGGTTACGAAAGAAAAAAGGCGAAGAGGGCGAAGCTGGCAAATGGGTCCTGGTGCAGAATAAAATTGCAATTTCCGGAGAACACCTGTCCAGAATATACTCCGACCGCAAGGGAATTGAACCCGTCGTGGGGTTTGAATTTGATGCCACAGGAAAATCCAAATTTGGGCAGATAACGGAACGCAACATTGGTAAACCACTGGCAATTATCCTGGATGGCACCTTATACTCGGCGCCTGTCATACGTGATCGCATACCAGGCCAAGGTATCATTGAAGGGAATTTTACCCAGGATGAGGTAAATGAACTCGTCGCCATCATGCGGGCGGGAAGCCTCCCGGCAGATCTTGATCTCGAAATGGAAACCATGGTCGGACCGAGTTTAGGAAGAGATTCCATTAACAGAGGATTAATGGCGGGGGCTATTGGCGGGGCTTTTGCCATCGTTTTCATTGGCATTTATTACATGGGAGTAGGTTGGATTGCCAACAGTGCCAATGCCTTGAATATCTTTCTCATTGTTGGGGCAATGGCGCTCCTGAATGCCACGATGACACTTCCGGGTATTGCAGGGTTGGTGCTCATGATCGGTATGGGTATTGATTCAAACGTGTTGATTTTTGAGAGAATCCGTGAGGAAAAAGCTAAAGGAAAACCTTTGCGGGCAGCGGTAAAGGCAGGATATGAAAAAGCATTTTCTGCGATTTTTGATTCCCATATTACTACGTTAATTACGGGCGTGATACTTGCCGCAGTGGGTACCGGTCCTGTAAAAGGATTTGCATGGACTTTAATCCTGGGTTTGATCATCAACCTGTTTACCTCCGTTTTTGTGACAAGAGTCGTATATGATTTATTCATGGATTTCAGCTGGATCAAGAAATTTTCCATGTTCAAGCTGATCGGTATTCCCCATGTTAAATTTATTAATTATCGTTTTATTCTGCTTGCAGTTTCGGGTTCGTGTATTATTGGCGGGTTGACGACTTTTGCTCTCCGTGGAAATGAAAAATACGACATCGATTTTACCGGTGGAACACTTGTTCATCTTCACTTAAATAATTCCACACCGCCCGGATTCATAAGAGATGCATTGGCTGAAACCGGATACGAAGAAGCCGAGGTACAGAGTATCTGGTCCGGGGAAAATCTAACACAGTTTGCATCAACCGCAGATGAGTTTGGTATCAGAATAAAAGAACTCGGAGAAGAAAAAGTAAAAGAAAAATTAACCGAGGATGTCAAAAGCGTTTTGGATGAGAAGGGTTTGTTTGAAGGAATTGATTTTGTTGAACCGCTGATTTTTAATCTAAAACTTAAGAAACCAACCGAGGAGGCATCTGTTCAAAAAAGCTTAACTCTTGCAGGTTATAGCGAGGAAGACGTAATATCCACAACGCCGGTGGATCAATCATCCAAAGAGTATGTAGTAAATCTTTCAGGCCTGGAAGACACGAAAAAACGCTCACAATTAGTTGGAGCAGTTGTCGACGGATTGAAAGAAGGCCTGCTCTTTTATGATGTTAAAATCGTACTCGGTGATATTGTTGAAACCTTACAAACACAAGAAGCAAGTGCGCCAGCTTCCAAGCCTTTCATAGATGTGGAAGCTAGTGAAGCGATAGATCCTGCTATTCTTAATTTTGAGCTTACCAAACTTGGGTTTAGCAATGTTTCGGTAACGGGCCAATCGAAAGAATCTGCATTTGCACGGACAACCAAATTGAAAATTGAAGGGCCGAGAACAAGCTTGCAAGATATAAAACAAACGATGAAGGAAACCATCGCAGTGCCAAGCATTGCGATCCTGGGGTATGAGGCTATCCGGATAGAATTAAAAGAAAGTATCGGAAAAGGAAGTTTTGTGGCCATGCTTCATGGAATTAAACCCATCAAAAATGCGGTAAAAAGTGTTTTAACGACGAATGCGCCTGCGCAGGCGTTTACGGTTCATATGCAACCTTTAAGTGCAGGAAAAATTCAAGAGAAAATTAAAACCGATGTCATGAAGAGATTTAAAGACAACTTGTATAAGGATAAAGTTAATGTCTCTTTTGAACTACTTCCAGATACTTCCGGAAGTGCGATGACGAATGATAACAAGGCAGACCAGGCTCATCCGGCGCGCATTCGCATGATATTATCAAAGCCCTTGAAGAAAGAGGTTATTGTAGAAGTACTTGCCTCCGCAGGATACCACGACATTCTGGAACAGGATTTGGAAGCAGGAAAGGACTATAAAACGGTTAAGATTAGTCTTCCTCCTCAAGGAACTGATACCGCAGAAAGAGCGATTCAAAGTGCGTTTGAAATGCCGCAGCCCATTAAACGGATCGTAAGTATTGGCGCTACAGTTGCCGGAGAAATGAAGGGGCGCGCTATCCTTGCAGTGCTCTTTTCCTGTATTGCAACCATATTTTATGTATGGTTTCGGTTTGGAGACTTTAAATTCGGTTCATCAGCAATTATCGCAGTTATTCATGATATCCTGATTACCCTGGGCGCTGTAGCGGTGGCGGATTATTTGTTTGGAAATATGAAGATTGACAGCGCCATGGTGGCGGCATTTCTCACCGTAGTAGGCTATTCCTTGAATGATACGATCGTTATATTTGACAGGATTAGAGAAAATATGGCAGGGCGGGGAAATTTACTTACACCGCAATTGGTTAACGACAGTATCAATCAGACATTGAGCCGGACTCTTTTGACAGGGGTCACTACGATTGGAGTATTGTGTGCTCTCTTCTTCGTGGGGGGGCCAGAGGTTCATGGATTTGCATTTGTTATGCTCGTAGGAATTATTGTGGGTACGTATTCAACGATATTTATTGCATGCCCTATGCTGCTTAAATGGAAGGGACTTTCTCCTGTAAGCCAGGTATTACCACGACAAAATTATCCGACTAAAGGAAAGGAGGTAACGAGTAAAAAGGGATAAAACCTTATAATCAGGAAAGCCATTTACAGAATACTGTCAAATAAGATAAGCAGGATTTTTTTGTAACAGCAAGGTGCGTATAAAATCGTCGATGTGTACGAAAGGCTGAAAGATATTTTCATTATTGTTCATTCCTATAAAACCTACGAAAGGAACAAAAAACAATGAAGAGAGATGTACAAGTTGGTGTAACTTTAGGAGTGATTATTATGGCAATTATTGGTGTCTTTCTCAGCACAAGAACCACGGTTAAAGAACCTGCCATTCCCATTCCGGAAATGGAAGAACAACCACAGGATAAGGCATTAAATATAAGCGAATTATCACCAGAACCACAAAATGCATCTCAAGAGTCTTTTCAGGGGGTAACGGCACAAGCGCAGCATCCCGAAGAAAAGGAAGCGTCCGTTTCAGAGGCTGCTAAAACCGATGAACAACCATCGCAAAAGGACGACAGAATCATTGAGGTAGAATGGAAGAAGTCAAAGGAACCAGAACCATTGCCTATCACCAGACATGATGAGAATCTGTCTTCAGAATCAAATCCTGATGACTGGAAAGACATTTCTTCCGACGACAATAAAAATACTGCTGCTCAAGTTACAAAGTACAAGGTGAAATCGAACGACAGCCTTCGTAAAATAGCAAAAAAATATTATGGTGACGAATCGAAATGGCTGGCTATTTTCACCGCTAATCAGAATAAAATTCATGACAGAAACAGTCTTAGAATTGGCACGGAACTTATCATCCCCGAAGAAAAAAATGTATTGCAAAAGACAAAGACAAGAACAGAGACGACCACCCCGTCACTCTCTCAATTAATTCAGGTGGAGTCGGTAGAAGCCGCTGTTAAAAAGCACACCGTAGTGCGGGGGGATTCGCTTTACTCATTAGCAGCTCAGTATTATCAAGACGGCACAAAATGGAATAAAATATTTGTTGCAAACAAAGGAGTCCTTAAGGGCACGAAGGCCTTAAGGATTGGACAAGAGCTTGTCATTCCCGATATCTAATGTTTTCGAGGAGTAAACATGATGAAATTTAGACGTAGTTTTCCATCTCTTTCTAACGCCCTCTTTTATCTCGTGGTGACTATGTTATGCAGTGCATTAATCAAATCGTCCGTTAATGCTCAGGAAACGACGAATGCCTTCCCCATGTTTCGATACAATTCAGAAAGGACAGGACGGGTACCTTTTGCCGGACCTTCCGAAAATAATCTTAAATGGAGTATATCAAGTGCAGGAGAAATATGGTCGTCGCCGGTAGTGGATGCAGATGGAGTTATTTACGTTGGCAGTACGGATGGGAATTTGTTGTCGGTAACTTCCAACGGAAAGGTTTTATGGGCGTTTAAGAGTGGTGATGAAATTTTTGGTTCTCCAGCAATTGGCGCAAACGGTGTTGTATATTTTGGTTCTGCAAGCGGAAGGCTGTATGCGCTTAATCCTGATGGAAAAACAAAGTGGAAGTTCCAGACCGCGGGTGCCATTCATTCATCTCCCGCGATTGGCGAGAAGGAAACAGTGTATTGTAGTTCTTACGATGGAAAACTTTACGCAGTTGCTGCAAACGGAAAACTCTTGTGGAGTTATAAAACCGATGCCTCAATTATGCTTTCCTCCCCCGCCATTGGTAAGGATAACACAATTTATATTGGCTCCTGGGACAAACGTTTGCATGCCTTAAACCAGGATGGCAGTTTAAAGTGGCATCTGGACACGGAAGCGAAAATAGATTCTACTCCTGCTGTTTGTAATGACACGGTGTACGTTGTGGATATGAATGGGAAACTCTATTCCATAAATTCAGATGGAACATTAAAATGGGCGTTTGACCTGGGCGGCAGGTCGCATTCGTCTCCTGCAGTAGGTGTAGATGAGACGGTTTATGTGGGTACACAAGACGGTTTCGTATACGCAGTAAGGAATGATGGTACTCTAAAATGGAAATTCAAAACTGAAAAATCTATTACCGCATCCCCTGTCGTCGATGCAAATGGTATTGTTTTTATAAGTTCATGGGATGGGAATGTATATGCTCTAAATACTGACGGAACGCTCAAATGGAGCGTAAAAATCGGCGATCCCTTACTTTCTTCCCCGGCTATCAGTTCAAGTGGTATGCTTTATGTCGGCTGCGTGGATTGGAAACTTTATGCAATAGGGCAATGATTTTTTCATTCATAAAATGGTTTTACTTAATCACCGTTATGAGTTATAATATTTAAATTAGTTTTTTATAACGAAGACTCATCGTATGTGGGGCTGTTAGCCACATACTATTTTAGCACGGATACCCTGTACAGGAGAGGTTATAATATGATTGGCATATCAAAATTATACTGCGGGACGGTAGAACCATCAGATGCATTACGCTACGGAAGAGAGTCCAAAAAACTCCCATCGCATTTATTGCAATTTTCTCAGGACAAAAAGCCCGTTGTAGTATGGAATGTGGGACAACGCTGTAATCTGAAATGTATTCATTGCTATTCACAGTCAAAAGATATGGAATATCCGAATGAATTGACTACGCGTGAGGCAAAAGCAATGTTAGATGACCTTGCAGACTATGGTGCTCCGGTGATCCTATTTTCTGGCGGAGAACCCCTCATGAGGCCAGACCTTCTTGAATTAATTGGATATGCAAAAGAGAAAGGTTTGCGGGCAGTAATTAGCACCAATGGTACATTAATTTCCAGGGAAAAGGCAAATGAACTGAAAACGTTTGGCCTTTCCTATGTGGGAATAAGTCTGGATGGTCTTCAGGAGACCAATGATCGTTTTCGAGGAATTCCAGGCGCATTTGATGCCGCCTTGTCGGGAATCCGGAATTGTCTGTCGGTGGGCATCAAGGTTGGGCTGCGTTTTACCATTAACAAAAGAAATGCGCATGATATTCCCGGTATCTTCCAACTCATTGAAAAAGAAAATATTCCAAGGGTGTGTTTCTATCACCTGGTTTATTCAGGAAGAGGTTCCAACCTGATAGAAGAAGACCTTTCTCACAAAGAGACTCGCGATGTAGTAGATCTTATCATGAATAAAACGAGAGAAGCTCATGACAGGGGCAGAAAAATAGAGGTACTTACGGTGGACAATCATGCCGACGGCCCGTATGTGTATTTGCGACTCCTGAAGGAAAATCCCAAACGGGCAAAGGATGTTTTTGAACTTCTCCAGATGAATGAGGGAAATAGTTCTGGAAAGGGACTTGCCTGTATCAGTTGGGATGGAGAGGTACATGCAGACCAGTTCTGGAGACAATACTCGTTTGGGAATATCAGGAAAAGAAAGTTTAGCGAGATATGGGAGGATACTTCCAATGAATTAATGGCTAAACTGAAGAACAAAAACCCTTATATCAAGGGACGATGCGCACCTTGCAGATGGCTCTCTATTTGTGGGGGTAACTTCAGGGCAAGGGCAGAGGCTTATTATGGCGATATATGGGAACACGATCCCGCCTGTTATCTTACCGATGAAGAAATTGGAATCGAGTCCGTATCCCCCAAAAAAGCGAGACAAAAGGTAACGGTTCAATAATCTACCTTTTCTAACGAAAGGTACTTTGCCTTTTGTTACGGAAGCGAATGGTTGGTCTCTTTACACCCGGAATCCCATTGTTTTTATCCTAGCTTATCATTTCTCATGGAATTATACGATACTCTCTGCTTTGCCTTTTGTTGTTAGGCTTCTGAGTGTTTTCGTCCAGACACTAATTCGTAACGGTTCTGTAAATCATCCTGAAGACCACAAGAATCATGCCGGCAGAAAAGAAGAAGATGGTTACAAAGGTGAGCGGAATGCTTGGGTTGTTTTTTACGCTGACTAAGACGCCCGGTACAGAATCTATATCTTCAAAAATAATCCTTGCTCCGTGGATCTCTTGCGCATTATTCTCGCCAATCGGTAAATAGATGGGATTGTTTCCGGTAGCAGATACTAATTTTAGCACGGGATAGCGATGTTGCGGAGGCATATATAAATCGGCAATGCGTACCTGTTTGCCGTTTGCGTTAAAGGTTTCGCTGACTTTAAGCCTGGATGGATGGTTATCCACCTTCAGGATTACGTTTGATGCTATCCAGCCATAGTCCTGCATCAGGATTGCGGATATCCCATGCCGCAAAAGAACAGGATTGTTGTAACCAAGAGTGTCTGAAAATTCGGCACCATCCTTTCTGACAGCAACAGATGCCGTTATTTTTTTTGGCATGCCATTAGGATATGAACTTGTCTGAAGATCGGTAACTTTCATTTCGAAACCACCCAGGTCGGTCCACTCCTCTGCTACAGATACCGGGGGTTCCGTTGTTGAATAGAGCCCGCCAATGAGATGTGCAACCAGGGTGATAACAAATCCGATGTGCACAACTGATGCACCATAGAGAGTAACCTTCTTTACGCCAATCCGCGTCTTTTTTATAATGGAGTCAAGCGTACATAAAAAGGTATTAACACCGTAAAGAATACAGGCAAGAAAGAGGAGATAAAACCATAAATGGATCGGTCGCTTATGCGTGAAGAAAAAAGAAATGTCCTCGCCGGAAAGTCCTGCATATTGACGGGGACAGAAGTTCATGATAAGGCTGCCAATAATAAGGAGGCCGGTAACCGAAAATCCGGTGAGAATACCGAGTTTTTGTGATTTAAATATTGTGTAGATTGTTTTCACTTTACCCTACCCAGCCCTGGAGCGTACCAGAGCAGAAGAAGTTTTATCAATGTACTTAAGCGGCTCACTTATTGAAAACTGTGAGAACTCCCGATCAGGAAACTGGTGCCCACGTATGTCATCAGGAGTATAAAAAATCCTACAATAGCCATAGGGGGTTTGAATCGCTTTGCCTCTTGCCAGTAATCAAGGTGCAGGCACGTGGCATAAAAAAACCAGATAATGACAGACCAAACGACTTTGGCATCCCAGAGGAAATACGCACCCCACGCGACGTAACCCCACAATCCTCCAAAAATCATTGAAACAGAAAAGATGACAAGGCCGTATTGAAATCCCGAGTCAATAATGCGCTCGTACGTCTTTTTATCATCCCGGGTAAAATACTGCGCTACGGCTGCAGCCATGGCGCTCACCCATAAGGCATAACAAAAGAAGGAAAGAGGGACGTGCAAAATGTACCAAATGGTAAGCATCAGGGGCGGCGCGTAACTTAATCCCATGGGAAAATATGCAGCTGCAGCAAAAAAAGCATAGCCAACCCCAAACTGGGACATGCGGTAGATATGGCTTTCAGCCCTAATATTTATGAGTAAGATAATGAAAGCCGCAACAGCAAATCCATTGAAGGATTCGAATTTATTGGTTAAGGGAAAATACTCTATTGATATGCCGCGTAGCGTGATGGTGGCAAGGTGGACAATTACGATTCCTGCCAGAATAGGAAATCGCAGCTTTAGCCGGGTAAATCCAAACCCCCAATACGTTGTGTAAGCAAGGAGGCAAAGCCAATATAAATTGACTGATAGCTGGTTTAGAATCTGTGGCGTGTCCGTCATTATAAGGTAATCTCTATCCGGGCCTTTTCCTTCAGGTCCTTAATCAGCGCGTTCATTTCAAGTGCGACCAGCTCTTCCCGGACCTTGTCTTTTACCTGACTGAAGCTTACGTCTTTGGGAGGAGTTTTAGCGGTGACCTTTATCAGATGATAACCAAATTCTGTTTTAACCGGCTCACTCACTTTACCCACTTCAGTAGCAAATGCAGCCTTGGCAAAATCTTCTACCATGACGCCGTGTCTAGGAAATGAACCTAAATCGCCACCGGTTTTTCCTGTCGGGCAGTCGGAATATTTTTTCGCCAATTCGGCAAAATCAGCGCCTTCGTCGAGCTCTTTTTTTATCGAACCTATCTTTGCTCGTGCGCTATCCATCTCTTCCTGTGTCTTCTTTCCTTTGGTATCGACCAAGATATGGCTTGCCGTAACGGTTTCGCCATTAAAATTACTAATATTTTTCATAAAATAATCTTCTAATTTTTTCTCGTCGACACCTTTGGATACGTAATTTTCAATTGCGGCAGACATATTAATCGCAGTATTCAACTCGTCAATGTTGCTGCCTTGAAATTCCAAAAACTGCTCTAAGGTTCTGCCTTTTGTGGCAGGGTTATTCTTAATATTATCCCGCATTTTAGCAATCTCTTTGTCTACCACGTCTGATGAGACAGTCAGTTTTTTTTCTCCCACGAATTGCCTTAATAAACTCTGCGTTACGAGCTGATCAGTGATCTGCTGCTCCATGGAAGGAAGCGAGGCAGGGTTTACGTGAGTTTTAAACCGGTCGAGGATCTTGTCGAGGTCTTTCCTGAGGATTTTTTCATTATTAACCGTTGCAATCACCTTATTAGGATCCGCATTTTCTTTCTTGCCATGGACACCGCCCATACCATGTCCACCCGAGCCGCCTTCTTCTGTTGTCATTCCTAATGAATGCATTTTTTCTTTGTCTTCCTTATTGAAATCAACATTCTTGTGTATTTTTGCAAAATCCTGCTCTTCAGACTGGCTGCTTAGCTGGGAACTACCCTGCTCATTTTTCTGGCAGCCACAAAGAGACAAAGCCATAAAAGTTGCAAAAATTGAAAAAATAGCGATTCCTTTTACCATAACAACTCCTTCATGAAATATACGTTTGGTCAGAAAAAACTAAAAGTTACTTATTGATCGGGGGATGTTTGCTTTCTTCCATAATATTCTGTAATAAGCTTCAGGAGGTCTTCTTCCTTCAGGTTTGAGATATAATCCAATGCAATATCTATGAGAAGGTTGACAGAAAGTCGGGGATTTTTTGCAGTAATTATTTGTAATGCCTCATAAATTTCAGGACTGATTTCTAATGCTGTCTTTGGTTTAAACACGTGATATTTTAGTAGTTTAATATTATTCATGAGATTTACAACAAAACAAAAGGCAAATTGGTTCCTTAATTATATCTGATCTTTTCTACGTCTACGTCGTTTATACAACTGATCTGACTCGCCATGAAAGCCATCATATGGGCGAGGTGGGAGTCGAACCCACACAACCTTTTATGGTCAAAGGATTTTAAGTCCTTCGTGTCTGCCATTCCACCACTCGCCCACGGGTATATTTAATGATTGCTCAGACACAAATTATGTGCAAATGAATAAGGAACGATGACTCTTTGTTTAATAAAAGGCGGCTCTGGGATTCGAACCCAGGATAACGGTTTTGCAAACCGTGGCCTTAGTCCACTTGGCGAAGCCGCCATTTTATCTTCCGATCTTCACACTAATCGCATGAATTTTCCATTGTTTACGGATAATGCTGACTATCCCGGTAGAAAAAAGGGGAAGACATAGCCTTCCCCTTTTGAATGATTGTAAACAGCAAGCAAAAAGCTTGCGTGATTTTTACTTTAAATTCTTTAGGGCCTTTTCCATTCTGGAAAGTAATATACTTACCTCATCAAGTGCTATCACAGGAGCAGTGACCCTTTCGCACAATAGCGCAAAAGTCTTATCGATTTCTTCTGCAGTCTTATTTCCCGATGCCGTAAGCGGAAAATTCGGCCTTGAAGTTGAAGAAGTTTCAGGCGCTGCCGATGCATCGGGCTGCTTTATTTTTGCTAATTCTGCTTCTAATGCATCTTTTGCCTTTTGCAGTTCTGTGATTGCCTTCTGCTTCTCTGCGAGCTCCTGATCTGCTAATTTTTTTGCCTCGGTGTAATAAATAAGTTGATTTTTAACCTCATCCCGGCTCCTCTTTACATCGTCAATCTCTAGTTCGAATTTTTCTGAAAGACCCTTACTGCCTGCTTCAATTGCAGCTAACTGCTCTGTTAATTTATTTCTCATATTTTCTATGTCAGTGAGCTTGTTTTGTTGTTCCTGGATCGTGTTTTGTAACCCGTTTATCTGAACGCCGACAGCCACCTTGATAGCGCCAAAAGTGTCCACTTCTTTTTGGAGCTCAGACGCCTTCGCCGCAAAACCGTCCTTTTCAGCGGTACACGCCACCAATTTATCATCGACTTCTTTCTTTGCAACCTCAGCCTTCCCTAAGTTTTCCATGAGTTCGGGAACTTTTAAAACCTCTTTGCGTCCCGCGCTCAGTTGTCTTTCTAGGCCATGTACCCGTTCTTTCTGTAGCCGGTATTTTTCGGTAACGGATACGCCAAAACCAACACATAGCAGTCCAAAAAGACCTACCAAAACTACCATAATCGCCTTTGCCTTCGTATTACAACTAGACATACAAAACCCCCCCTTTGGTGTACTTTGGTTAAATTTGTAATAGTTTTTATATGTTTATGGAAGATATCAACGTATTCAAAAAATTAATCGGATTCAAATCATAGCAAAAGGCAACGCTAGTTTCAAGTAAAATTGTTCATGCTAAATTGGTATCAATTTGGGCTTGATTTTGATCGTCATAAATTATGATAATATTATTACCATACATTAGTGAGATGAATCCACGACCATAGAAGCAGTACCTTGCAGAAATAACAAATATCCCGTACGGGAAAAACCGGATTTTTCGTATTTCCTTTAAACCTACTCTCAGCGAAAGACACATTATGAAGAAAGATAATTTTGTCCATCTCCATGTCCATAGTGAGTACAGTCTTCTTGACGGTGCCTGCAAAATTGGCGATCTTGTTGATAAAGCAATACAACTGAAAATGCCCGCCCTTGCCCTGACAGATCATGGGAATATGTTTGGCGCCGTGGAATTCTATGAAGTGGCAAAGTCTAAAGGAATAAAGCCTATATTGGGATATGAGGCATATGTAGCACAGGGCAGCCGTTTTGATAAAGAATCGAAAAACGGAAAGGAAACCATCAGCCACATTACCCTCCTTGCGGAAAATAACGAAGGCTATCGCAATTTGCTCAAGCTCACGACATCAGCGTACCTTGAGGGTTTTTACTATAAACCAAGGATTGACAAGACGCTTCTTAAGACACATTCCGCCGGTCTTATTTGCCTCAGTGGCTGTATGACCTCGGAGATCAATCGTTATTTAGTCAAGAATCGCGTAGAAGATGCATCACAGGTTGCACAGGAATATAAGGACATCTTTGGGCCGGAGCATTTTTACCTGGAAATCCAAAACAATGGAATCGAGCAGCAAACAAAGCTGGTGTTAGAAGCAGCGGAAATAGGAAGAAAATTGGGTATCCCCCTCGTCTCGACGAATGACATACACTATATGAACATGGATGACGCTACAGCCCACGATGCCCTCCTCTGCATTAATACCGGAAAACATCTATCCGATGTTCAGAGGATGCGCTTCGGAACGAATGAATTTTACTTCAAAAATTTTCAGGAGATGTACGCCGTCTTTCAGCACATACCCGAATCCATGGAAAATACCTTAAAAATCGCCGACCGTTGTAATGTGGAAATGTCCTTCGGGAAGATGCACTTGCCCAAATTCACCGCACCCAACGGTATGGCCAATAGTGCCTATCTGAGAAAACTTTGCGAAGCGGGGGCAATTCAAAAATATGGCGACATCACCCAGAAAATCCGCGAACGCCTGGACTATGAACTCAGAGTTATCGAAAGCACCGGATTTGTGGATTATTTTTTAATAGTCTGGGATTTTATTCATTTTGCCATTCAGCATCGTATCCCAGCTACAGGCCGTGGTTCCGGCGCTGGCAGCCTCGTCGCGTATGTGCTGAATATTACCAACATTGATCCCATCGAAAACGACTTGTTATTTGAGCGGTTTTTGAATGCTGAAAGAATCTCCATGCCCGATCTGGATATTGATTTCTGCGCTGAGGGCCGTGAAAAGGTTATTCAGTACGTTCGGCAAAAATACGGCGGCGACAGCAATGTTGCCCAGATCATCACCTTTGGGACAATGAAGGCGAAGGCCGTTATCCGGGACGTGGGACGGGTGATGAATATACCGCTATCCGAAGTGGACAAGGTGGCCAAATTAATTCCCAATACGCTCAATATAACCTTAAAGGAGGCCATTGAGCAGGAGCCCGCATTAAAGACGCTGTATGAAAATGAAAAACATATCCATGAGCTGTTCGACATCTCCAAAAAGCTGGAAGGACTCTGCCGTCACGCGTCGGTGCATGCCGCGGGCATTGTCATTTCAGACGAACCGTTAACTGAATATGTCCCTTTGGCAAAAAATGGCGAGGTGGTTACCACACAATTTTATGATGAAATCCTGGTAGATAAAATCGGGTTGCTGAAGGCAGATTTTCTTGGTGTCCGGAAATTAACCGTCATCGATAAAGCCCTGAAGCTGATTCGGGTAACTACGGGAGAGGATATTGATCTGACAAAAATTCCCATGGATAACAGGAAAACGTATGAACTGTTATCCCGCGGGGATGTGAAGGGTGTCTTCCAGGTCGAAACAAGCCGGGGGTTTAAGGAATTGCTCAAAAAACTAAAACCCGACACCTTTGCAGACATCTTGCCCCTGGTGGCCCTGTACCGGCCTGGGCCACTACAAAGTGGAATGGTGGACTCCTTTATTAATCGGAAACACGGAAGAGAAGATGTTGTCTATCTTCATCCTTCCCTTGAACCGCTCCTGAAAGAGACCTACGGGGTAATCTTATACCAGGAGCAGGTCATGCGTATCGCCAACCGGTTGGCCGGGTTTACCTTAAATCAGGCCGATAACCTTCGTAAGGCCATGGGAAAGAAGAAGCCGGAGATAATGGCAAAATTCAAAGGCCAGTTTATCAACGGCGCTGTCGCAAGTGGAATCCCAAAAGAAATCGCGGCTAGTATATTCGAGTTAATGGAATACTTTGCAGGTTATGGATTTAATAAGTCTCATTCTGCTGCCTATGCAGTGATCACCTACCAAACCGCCTATCTGAAGGCAAACTATCCGGTTCAGTACATGGTTGCCCAACTCAGTTGTGAAAAACAGAACATGGATAAGATCGTGGACTATATTGAGGACTGCCGCCACATGGGCATCCGAGTGCTTCCTCCCGATATCAATGAAAGTCAAAACGACTTTACTATCTCCCATGGGGATAAGATACGGTTTGGTTTAGGGGCGATCAAGAATGTGGGCGATAAGGCTATCGAGTCCATTATACAGTCCCGGGATAAAGAAAGCCGGTATACCTCAATCCTGGATGTGTGCAAACGAGTTGATATGCGGGTGGTCAACAAACAGGTAATTGAGTCGTTGATTAAATCCGGGTGTTTTGACTCTTTGCATGACAACCGGGCAAAACTCATTGCCGGACTTGATACGGCTATGCAATTGGGCGGTATAGCGAGTAAAGAAAGGCGAAAGGGACAAAAATCCCTGTTTGATATTGGAAACGATCTGGATATCGCTGTGAAAGGGGGCGCCGGGACAGAAGCTGATGTACAGCAATGGACAGAGAAAGAGATCCGCCAGGCAGAAAAGGAGAGCCTGGGTTTCTACCTGAGTTCGCATCCCTTGAATGCCTGCCAGCAGAAGATTAAACAGTTATCTACCGTGTCTTCCGCAGAAATGTCAGAACATGCCGACGGAGAAGAGATCGTTATCGGGGGTATTATTACCAATCTGAAACCGAGCGTTACGAAACGCGGAGACCCCATGATGTATATTACCCTGGAAGATATGAAAGGCGCTGCTGAGTGTGTTATCTTTAACAAAGAAATGAAGTCTAATCAGTCGCTCTTAAACATGGACGAGATTGTTTTCGTAAAGGGACAGATTGGTTTTCAGAGCACGGCGCCCTCCGTGAGAATAAAAGAGATGGTGGCCGAAAAAGATGCACTAAAGCGTTTGACCAAATGCATAACCCTTCGGTATGAAGGAGCTTGTTTTGATGAGACAAAATTGATGCAGCTCAGGGAAATCATAAAGAAGCACTCCGGCACATGCCCGCTCTTCTTTGAAATCGGCACACCTGAACAAACCAGCACCATAATTAAAACATCAAGTCAATATTTTGTGTCGGCAACAGACGCGTTTATCTCTTGCATAAAAGAACTCTTTGGTCCCGATGCCCTCAGGCTTAACCAGAGAGAAATGCTTGTCATGGTTTAATTATGAGAACAACATTAAACGGCTAGCCGGATTTCTCATCGATATACCAGGCAATCCTCAGTATGTATGGTATAAGATGTTTGTAAATAACAGATTATGCCTGAAGAGATACAAGGTGAAATGGAAGAGGCAAGAAAACAGTATGAGCAGACAGGAAGAGCATCCGGGGTGTATAAAGATTTTTTGTAACCACTTAGTATTTTGAAAAATTTTAATAGAAAGCCTTGTTTTGTTGGCTGTACCAGG
>CAZBCT010000008.1:0-50822 GCA_964490485.1 uncultured Candidatus Brocadia sp.
GCACGTCCTTGGTAAGGACGAGGTCATGGGTTCAAATCCCATCAGCAGCTCCATAGAAAATAAAATAACATAATAAATAAAAAATATAAATAGGGACGAAATAAGGGGAGTGTAGTTGCGATGGGGAAAGAGGTATTTAAGCGGACGAAGCCGCATGTGAATGTAGGAACGATAGGGCATGTGGATCATGGGAAGACGACGTTGACGTCGGTGATCACGCATGTATTGGCGAAGCAGGGATTGGCGAAGGAGAGGCCGTACGATTCGATAGACAAGGCGCCAGAGGAGAGGGAGCGGGGCATCACGATAGCGATATCGCATGTGGAATACGAGACGCAGAAGAGGCATTATGCGCATGTGGACTGTCCTGGTCATGCGGATTATGTGAAGAACATGATAACGGGAGCTGCGCAGATGGATGGGGCGATTCTGGTGGTGAGTGCGCCGGATGGTCCGATGCCGCAGACGCGGGAGCATATTTTGTTGGCGAGGCAGGTAGGTGTGCCGCGAATTGTGGTGTTTATGAATAAGGTGGACATGCTGGAGGACGCGGAGTTGCTGGATTTGGTAGAGATGGAGGTGAGGGAGTTGTTGAGCAAGTACAATTTTCCTGGGGAAGAGATACCGGTGATTCGTGGTTCAGCGCTGAAGGCGAATGAGTGTGGGTGCGGTAGTGCGTCGTGTGCGAATTGTGGGCCGGTGTTGAAGTTGATGGAGGCGGTGGATACGTATATACCTGATCCGGTGAGGGAGATAGATAAGCCGTTTTTGATGTCGATAGAGGATGTGTTTAGTATTAAGGGCAGGGGTACGGTAGCGACGGGGAGAGTGGAGCGTGGCAAGGTGAAAGTGGGAGACGATGTGGATATCGTTGGGATTAAGCCTGACGTGAAGAAGTCGGTGGTGACGGGTGTGGAGATGTTTAACAAGACGCTGGATGAAGGTCAGGCGGGTGATAACCTGGGTGTATTGTTGAGGGGTGTGGAAAAGGATGATTTGGAGCGAGGACAGGTGTTGGCGAAGCCTGGGAGCATAACGCCGCATAAGAAGTATGAGGCGGAGGCGTACATTCTGACGAAGGAAGAAGGAGGAAGGCACACGCCGTTTTTTAACGGGTACCGGCCGCAGTTTTACTTCAGGACGACGGATGTGACTGGGGTGGTGAGTTTGACGGGAGGGGCGGAGATGGTAATGCCGGGGGATAATGTAAAGGTGAATGTTGAGTTGTTGACAGCGGTGGCGATGGATGAGGGGTTGAGGTTTGCCATTCGTGAAGGCGGAAAGACGGTAGGCGCGGGCGTAGTTACGAAAATTATTGAATAAATACTTGGGAAAGTGCGATGCGTGAATATGTGACTATGGTATGTAAGGAGTGTTCGAACAGAAATTATAGAACACCAAAAAAGACGCAACAAACGGAAAAGCTGGAGTTGAGGAAGTTTTGTAGATATTGTAGGAAGCACACGGGACATAAGGAATACAAAAAGTAAATTTGTGTTTGGTATTAACAAAAGTTTTTTAAACTAAAGGTCTGTAGCTCTAATTGGTAGAGCGCCGGACTCCAAATCCGGCCGTTGGGGGTTCGAGTCCCTCCAGACCTGCCATATAAAAGAGATTTGAAAATGCCGTTTTTTGGTGTTTATCGAAAAGGTGTAGGTTTATACAGCAGGATTGCCGTTGGAATTGCCTTAGGTCTTCTTGCTCTCTTTGCATCGCTCTCATTATACAATGCATTGATAGATTTGCCTAACATTGCAGAATCTGCCAAGATTCCCCTCATTGACATAGGTTTGACTTGGGGTATGGTGTGTGCAGCGGTGCTTTTTGTTTTCTTGGGGTTTCTTATCTGCGTTTTTGTGGCAGGCCTTGAGACACGAATTAAGCCTCTGGATAGCGGCGGCAAAAAAACCGTCGATTTTTTAATTGAAACTCAAGGGGAGCTGCAGAAAGTTGCGTGGCCGACAAAATATGAGTTGGTTGGTTCCACGGTAGTGGTCCTTGTGTCGGTTGTTGTGATTGGGATATTTGTGCTAGGCGTTGACTGGTTTGTGTCAATAATAATGGGCTATATAGGCGTGCTTTAAGTGTAGCACGGCTGACTTGAATGAAATAATTTGGTGTGTTCTCATCGTAGCATTGCTATTGAATTAAAGAGATTCCTCTGAATTATCAACTCTTTTAATTCCTTCCTGTCTGGCGAGAGATAAGCTTGGTTAATTTTTTTTAACAGCAATACGGATTGTTTTTACAGAGTTTTTTTAATAGGTTGGTAGATGCCTAAGCAGTGGTTTGTTTTGCGCGTTCAGAGTAACAAGGAAGATAAGGTTCGTGATAGTTTGATCGAACTTATCAAGACGCGTGGTTTAGAGGAAATGATGTCTACGGTATTAGTGCCCAGTGAAAAAGTCTCAGAGATAAAAGGTGGAAAGAAAAAAATTACGGAAAGAAAAATCTATCCTGGCTATATCATGGCTGAGATTGCGGTAGACGAGCAGGGACATATACCGAAAGAGGTTTGGTTTTTGATCCGTGAAACACCAGGTGCCGGTGATTTTATAGGCGGACAAAGCAAGCCTGTGCCTATGGCAAGTTATGAAGTAGAAAAATTATTATCAGAAGTAGTCCATAAAGAAGAAAAACCTCGGGCCAAGATCGAGTTTCGTGAAGGTGAAAAGGTGCGGGTGAAAGAAGGGCCGTTTGAGAATTATGATGGGATTGTTGAGGAAGTGTTGCCGGCTAGCGGTCGTGTGAAAGTAATGCTTACGGTTTTTGGCAGGGCAACGCCTGTTGAATTAGAATATTGGCAGGTTGAGGCAATTTGAAAGCAGGAGTAAAAAATGGCGAAAGAGATTTTGACAAAAATTAAATTGCAGTGCCTTGGGGGGCAGGCAACCCCTGCGCCGCCAGTAGGCCCTGCTCTAGGCCAGCATGGGGTGAATATAGGCCAATTTGTTAAGCAGTTTAACGATAAGACGAAGGAGTTGCAAGGGATATTGACCCCTGTGGAAATTACCGTTTTTAAAGACAAATCATTTACCTTTATTTTGAAATCTCCCCCTGCCTCTGTGCTCCTGAAACAATTGGCCGGTGTTGCGAAAGGTTCTTCCGAGCCGAACAAACAAAAGATTGGGCAGGTAAACAGACAGCAATTAAGGGAAATCGCAAGCAAAAAACTTGCTGATTTAAATGCCGACAATTTGGATGCTGCTGCCAAGGTAATAGAAGGAACTGCCCGTAACATGGGGATTAAAGTAGTGGATTGAGTCCTCTGATTGGAAAGGGGATAGATGTGCAGTTTGAAAGGAAAACACGCAGATGTCAAAAAGAAGTAAAAGATACTTAGAATCAAGGAAAATCGTTGACTCGGAGAAAAAATACGAGTTAAAAGAAGCTGTTAAGTTGCTTAAGTCTTTTAAACTGGCAAAATTTGACGAGAGCGTAGAAGTTGCTATGAAGTTGGGTATTGATCCGAAGCAGTCTGATCAGCTTGTTCGAGGATCGGTTTCATTGCCCAAGGGCATTGGCAGAAGTCTTAAGGTGGTTGTCTTCGCTGCCGGCGAAAAAGCAACGGTAGCCAAAAAAGCTGGTGCTGATGAAGTTGGTGCTGAAGAGCTCGTGAAAAAAGTTGAAGGCGGTTGGACCGATTTTGATGTGGCAATTGCAGCCTCTGATATGATGAGATTAGTTGGCAAGTTGGGGAGAGTTCTTGGGCCTCAAGGCAAGATGCCGTCTCCAAAATCAGGTACGGTGACGGATGATATTGAAACGGCGGTTAAGGAATTCAAAGCTGGCAAAATAGAATACAGAACCGATGCGGGTGGAAATGTGCATAGTATTGTTGGGAAAGTCTCTTTTTCTGATAGAGATTTGGAAGATAATATAAATGCATTTGTAAAACATATAGTTAACTCTCGTCCAGCCTCGGCCAAGGGAGTGTTTGTGGAAAAAGTCTCGGTGTCTTCAACCATGAGCCCCGGAATAATGATCGAGGTCTAAGGTGGGAAATAGCGGTGAAGGGAATGAAATAAAGCAATGGCAAATGAATTAAAAGAATCGATAGTAAAAGAAATGGTCTCCAATTACCGTAATACCAGCAACTACCTGGTAGTTGGTTATCAGGGTATTAAAGCATTAGAATTTGATCAGTTAAGAAAAGATTTGCGGAAAAAGAAAATCTGCTTGGAGATTGTTAAAAATTCGCTCGCGGGAATTGCATTTAAAGAGATTGGGGTTCATGAAATTATAGACCTTTTAAAAGGTCCTACTGCTATTGTTGCCGGGGAGGATGATCCCGTACTCATGGCAAAGGAAACTATTGAATGGTCAAAAAAAATACCATTTTTGAGCTTAAGAGGCGGGTTTGTTGACGGCGTGATGGTTTCTGCTGGTGATATAAATAATTTGGCAAAACTGCCTTCAATGCCAGTGCTTCATGTTCAAATTGTTACCGGTATTTGCGCGCCCATCGCAGGAGTTGCAGGCGCTTTTAATGCTGTTTTGCGTAGTCTGGCAACGGTATTCCAGGCGGTTAAAGATAAGAAAGAGGAAAGTGGCGTATAGTTTTTTTTTGCAGGATTCCGAAAAGGTAGGAGGGTAAAATGACTCAGGTTAGTGAAGAAAAGGCAGTTGAGCCGTCAGGCAAAATTGTGCAAGTGTTAGATTTGGTTGCTGGCATGACATTGCTGGAGGCGTCTCAGCTTGTAAAGGCTTTTGAGCAAAAATTTGGTGTATCAGCAGCGGCTGTCGCTGCAATGCCGGCCGGTGTGGCGGTTGCGGCTGAAGGTAAAGCTGCAGTAGCAGAAGAGAAAACATCGTTTGATGTGGTTTTAAAGGACGGTGGTGCAAATAAGATTCAGGTTATTAAAGCTGTTCGCGCTGAGACAAACCTTGGATTGAAAGAGGCGAAAGATCTTGTCGAGGGTGCTCCGAAAACAGTGAAGGAAGGGGTGACTAAGGATGAAGCAGAGAAGATCAGGAAATCTCTCGAGGCTGCTGGTGCAAAGGTAGAAATCAAATAACAATTACATTTCTTGGACTGAAAATACAGGAATATTATGGAAATCCGTAAATATGGCAAGGCTGAAGATGTTGTAGATATTCAGAATCTCGTACAGATTCAAACAAGGGCTTACGAGAATTTCTTGCAAGCTGATGTGCCTGCATCTAAAAGAAAGAATCATGGTGTAGAAGCAATCCTGCGGGAGATATTTCCGATCAGTAATTATGACGGAACAATGTCCTTGGATTATATAAAGTACGAGCTTGGAAAGCCCCGATATTCCCAAGATGAGTGCAGGCAATTGCGATTGACCTATGGTTGTCCATTTCGGATTTGGCTGCGATTGAATAAGGCAGAACCTATTGAGGAAGAGGTATATGTAGGTGAGATCCCGGTTATGATTGGCGGGGGGGAGTTCATTATCAATGGTACCGAAAGGGTAATTGTGACCCAACTGCATCGTTCGCCGGGTATAGATTTTATTGAAGAGTTTCACACCGAAAAAAGGTTGCATTCTTGTAGAATCATCCCTGAAAGAGGAAGCTGGATTGAACTGGAGGTTGGGAAAAAGGATATTCTGACGGTAAAAATCGATCAGAGTGGGAAGTTGCCTGCCACATGTTTCTTAAGAGCTTTGTCGGAAAAGTACACAAATGATGAGGATATTATCAGGCTTTTTTATGAAACAGAAACCGTGAAGGTTAATGATTATGCTTCTGCCTCAAAGTTAAGAGGTAAATATACCGTAGAAAAGATCGTTAATCCTCAAACGGGAGAGATTGTGCTCGAAGCAGGTCGTCAGATATCGGATACTACGATTAAGGCAGTTACCGATTTGCAAATCAAAAAAATAGAAGTGATTAAAAAGATGGAAGATTTGTTGATATTGAATTCTTTGGAATCTGATTTTACGAAATCGCACGAAGACGCTCTTTTGAAAATTTATGCCAGGTTCCGTCCCGGCAATCCCCAGCAAGTTGAAAAATCCAGACAGCTTTTTTACGATAAGTTCTTTGATGTAAAACGGTATAGATTGGGTGCCGTTGGAAGATTCAGATTAAACAGGAAGATGGGACATAATATCAACGAAGCCGAGATGACTCTGCAAAAGGAAGATTACGTGGAGGCAATCCGGTACATCATGAAGTTAAGGAAGGGCGAATCAGGTGTTTCCATAGATGACATTGATAATTTAGGCAACAGAAGGTTACGTACCATCGATGAATTAGCTGGCGAGGAGTTGCGGAAAGGTTTTCTGAAATTGCGAAGAACGGTGCAGGAGAGATTAAGTGTAAAAGATTCTGAGCAATTGACGCCACGCACGCTGGTAAATTCAAAAGCTATTTTCTCGGCGATTGACTATTTTTTTAGTAGAAGTGAATTGTCTCAGGTATTAGATCAGACGAATCCCCTGGCACAATTGACCCATGAAAGAAGGTTGAGTGCTTTAGGGCCTGGGGGATTGAATAGAAAAAGGGCTGGGTTCGAAGTCAGAGACGTTCATGTGTCACACTATGGCAGAGTTTGCCCTATCGAGACACCTGAAGGTACCAATATAGGCTTGATTGCTTCTTTGAGTATATATGCAACGACTGATGAATATGGTTTTTTGATTACTCCATATCGTATAATTGAAAAAGGAAAGATTTCTGAGAAAATTGTGTATCTTCGGGCAGATGAAGAGGAAAACAGGGTAATAGCACCCGCAGATGTTCTTATTAAAGGAAAAGAAAAGGTGGGAAAAGAGGGTGTTCTTTGCAGATATAATGGAGATTTTCATCAGGTAAATTTTAAAGACATCAATTACATGGATGTTTCTCCAAAACAATTGGTTGGGGTGTCCGCAAGCTTAATACCGTTTCTTGAGCATAGTGACGCAAATAGGGCGCTCATGGGATCGAATATGCAGAGACAAGCGGTACCTCTCGCAAGAACTGAACCACCGACAATAGCCACAGGGATGGAACGGTTTGTGGCTCAAAATTCAAGCATGACAGTTCAGGCCGTAAATCAGGGAATGGTAACGAAAGTAACAGCGGATGAAATTATAATCGACGATAGAGATACTTATAAGCTAAGAAAATTTGTTGGTTTAAATGAGGGTACCTGTTTAAATCAAAAACCGATAGTTGTTGATGGTCAAAATGTAAAAAAGGGAGAGGTTATTGCAGATGGGGCTGCCACGTGCAATGGCGAACTTAGTCTTGGAAAGAATGTACTGGTTGCTTTTATGACGTGGGACGGATACAACTTTGAAGATGCTATTGTAATTAGTGAGGCACTGCTGAAAGATGACCGGTTTACTTCCATACATAGAGATGAGTTCGAAGTGGAAATCAGAGAGACCAAGCTTGGCAGGGAGGAGTTTACGCGTGATATTCCTAACGTTGCTGAAAAAGCGTTAAGCAATCTTGATGAAAACGGGGTAATACGGATCGGGACAAAGGTAAAACCTGGCGATATATTGGTTGGTAAAATTGCCCCAAAGAGCCGGAGTGAGTTATCTCCTGAAGAAAAGTTGTTGCATGCAATTTTTGGAAGGGCTGGCGAAGATGTTAAGAACGAATCTTTGGAGGTTCCTTCTGGGATGGAAGGAATTGTAATAAATACTCAGGTGTTTTCAAGAAAGTCCTATCTGTCCGATGACAAGAGGCAAAAAATTATACAAGACATAAGTGAGATAGAATTAAAATATGATGAAAATATTTCAAAAGAATTTGTCAAAATGCTGAAGGCTATAAATGAAGAGATTAAAGAGCCTATGGTAGATGTGCAGACTGGGCAGGTGTATACGATTGAACGCGGGATGCCGGTAAAGTCTGTCCTGATGTTAGAGGAACAATTTGATGTTGAAAATATAGAATTTAGCAATAAAAAGAAAAAAGAAAAGGCATTAGAAGTCAGTAAAGAGTTTTGTGAAAAAATAGAATCCCTAAAAGACGAACGGGATAGAAAGATTAACAACTTAAAACGGGGTGATGAGCTGCCTACAGGAGTATTAGAACTCGCAAAGATATCGATTGCTACCAAGAGAAAGTTGTCGGTAGGTGATAAAATGGCGGGTAGACACGGCAATAAAGGTGTTATTTCTAAAGTTCTCCCTGAAGAAGATATGCCATTTTTGGCAGATGGAACACGAGTGGAAATGTTATTAAATCCTTTGGGTGTGCCATCAAGAATGAATGTTGGCCAAATTTTGGAAACCCACTTAGGGTTAGCGGCAAAAAAAATGGGTTTCCGGGCGGTAACTCCAATATTTGAGGGTGCTACTGAAGAGGAAATTAGATCTACTTTAAAGGATGCAGGTTTACCGGAAGATGGTAAATCGGTTTTGTACGATGGTCGTACTGGTGAACCGTTTGATCAGAAGGTTACGGTTGGCTATATGTATATGCTAAAACTCCATCATTTAGTGGACGAAAAGGTACATGCACGGGCGACAGGGCCTTACTCGTTAATAACTCAGCAGCCATTAGGTGGAAAGGCACGATTTGGTGGTCAGCGATTCGGTGAAATGGAGGTATGGGCACTGGAAGCCTATGGTGCAGCGCATAATTTGCAGGAGTTGCTTACGGTAAAAAGTGATGATGTAGAGGGAAGGACGAAGATCTACGAATCTATGGTAAAGGGTGAAAATACTTTGGAGGCAGGAACTCCCGCATCATTTGAAGTGCTTGCAAATGAAATTGCAGGATTGGGGCTAAGCTTAAAGTTAGAAAAGACAAAGGCAGAAGCCCTAAAAGTCTAGTAGGGCCATTTTTATTATAACCAGGGAACGCAGTTGCAATTCATAGATTTATAAGAGAATTCTTCTGAAAAGGTATCGAAGATGGCGGATATAATGTATGACAAAATAAATGAGTATAGTTCGGTGAAGGTATCTCTGGCATCACCAGAGGACATCCGAAGCTGGTCTTATGGAGAGGTCAAAAAACCGGAAACGATTAATTATCGCACTTACCGGGCGGAAAAAGACGGACTCTTTTGTGAACGTATTTTTGGGCCAGAACGGAATTGGGAATGTTTTTGTGGGAAATACAAAGGGATAAAACATAAGGGGATAATCTGTGATCGCTGCGGTGTAAAGATTACTCACTCCCGCGTTAGAAGAAAACGCATGGGCCACATTAATTTAGCAGCACCGATTGTGCATATCTGGTTCTTTAAAGCGATGCCCTCCCGCTTAGGTACCCTTCTTGGGATGAAAACTACGTCATTGGAAAGAATTATCTATTTCCAGGACTATGTGGTAATCGATCAGGGTAGTACGCCTTTGGGTGAATATCAGATGTTAAGTGAGGAAGAATTTAAGGCAAATAGAGAAAAATATGGAGAGCAGTCGTTCAAGGCAGGAATGGGGGCAGAGGCGATACGTACCTTGCTGCAGAAGCTTGATCTTGTAACGCTGTCAAAAGAACTTCGTGAAGAACTCAACGAAACAAAGTCCAAACAGCGTGCGAAGGAAATAATTAAAAGATTGGAAATTGTTGAAGCGTTTAGAGACTCCGGAAATAAGCCAGAGTGGATGGTGTTAGGTGTTGTTCCGGTTATTCCTCCCGACTTAAGGCCGCTGGTGCTGTTGGAGAGTGGAAATTTTGCCACGTCAGATTTAAATGATCTTTACAGAAGGATTATAAATAGAAACAACCGCTTGAAGAAATTGATTGACTTAAATGCCCCGGAAGTAATTATAAGAAACGAAAAGAGGATGTTGCAGCAGGCTGTAGATGCCCTATTTGATAATACCAGGGGTAAGCGTCCTGTATTGGGAAGCAATAACAGGCCTTTAAAATCGTTAACTGATATGATAAAAGGAAAACAGGGGCGTTTCCGGGAAAACTTGCTTGGGAAAAGGGTTGATTATTCGGCGCGTTCAGTCATTGTAGTTGGACCGGAATTGAAATTGCATCAATGCGGTTTACCTAAGAAAATCGCCCTTGAATTGTTTCAGCCGTTCATCATACGGAGATTGAAAGAATTAGGGCTGGCAGACACGATCAAAAGTGCAAAGAAGATGCTTGGGCGTAAAGACAACGAAGTGTGGGATATTCTTGAAGAGGTAGTGAAAAGACATCCGGTGTTGCTTAACCGGGCGCCAACATTACACAGAATGGGTATTCAGGCTTTTGAGCCAATTCTCGTTGAGGGAAATGCAATTAAATTACATCCATTGGTTTGTCGTGGTTTCAATGCTGATTTTGATGGTGATCAAATGGCTGTTCATCTACCCCTTTCCATTGAAGCGCAGGTTGAAGCAATTACTTTGATGTTGTCTACCAACAACATTTTTTCGCCAGCTTCAGGTGAGCCGATCATAACCCCTACTCAGGATATCGTCCTTGGTTGCTCTTATCTTACCACGAGCTTGCAAGACAGTTCAGAGGAAAAGCCTAAAAGATTCAGCGGTACCGAAGAGGTTGTCTATGCGTTGGCTTTGAAACGGGTTCATTTGCACACAAAGATTGAGGTAAGGATAAAACAGGCAAAAGTTATAAAAGATAAACTTGGAACCGAAGAACCAAAAAATGGTTTATGCAAAACGACGGTAGGACGAGTTGTATTTAACAATATATTACCTGAAGGAATGCCTTTTTATAATTATACGCTCGATTTAAAAGGTATCAGCCGGATAATTCAGGATTGTTATAAACTTCTCGGGCGAGAAAAAACGATCGATTTGCTTGATGACATTAAAGAGATAGGTTTTAAGGAATGCACAAAAGCGGGTCTTTCGTTTGCAATAACGGATGTAAAAATGCCAGCGAGGAAGCAAGAGATTATAGATAAGACTCAGGAAGAAATTGAGAAGATTCAAAAGTTATACCGGAAAGGTATCATAACGGAAGGTGAAAGATATAATCAGATTATAGATGCGTGGACGTATGCCGGTGAAAGAGTTGCCGAGGAGATGCTCAATGAACTGAAAAATGATGTGAGGGATGGAAAGCCATATTTAAATCCCGTATTCTTGATGTCATCGTCTGGTGCGAGAGGCAGCTCTCAGCAGTTACGACAGTTAGCTGGTATGCGGGGATTAATGGCGAAACCTTCTGGCAAAATTATTGAAGCTCCTATTAAAGCTAATTTCAGAGAAGGGTTAGGGGTGTTGGAGTATTTCAGCTCTACTCATGGTGCGCGAAAAGGATTAGCTGATACTGCATTAAAAACTGCAGACTCTGGATATTTAACGAGAAAATTAGCTGATGTTGCCCAAAATGTAGTTATAACAGATGATGATTGTGGCACTACCAATGGCATTACCAAGAGTATGGTTTACCGTGGTGAAAAGGTGGAGGTGCCGCTCAGCAAGGTAATTACGGGGCGGGTCGCAAGAAACAATATTGTAGATTTGGTAAAAGACGAAGTAATTGTGAGAGAAAATGAATTAATCACAGAAGAAAAGGCAAAGAGGATAGAAGCTTTAGGATATGAAAAAATTAAAGTTCGATCTCCATTAACCTGTGAGATGTCGTTGGGACTTTGCGTGAAGTGCTACGGAATGGATTTGTCCAGAGGGCAGCAGGTGGAAGAAGGTATGGCTGTGGGGATTATTGCAGCGCAATCAATTGGTGAACCTGGTACGCAGCTTACCATGAAAACATTCCATATCGGCGGAACTGCAACTCGTTCCGTGGAAGAGTCTGAAATAAAGGCAAAGCGTGGCGGGAGTATAAAGTATAATAATTTAACGGTAGTGAAAAACCCTCAGGGGAAAAACGTTGCCATTAACGCAAATGGGGAAATCCTGCTCATTGATTCCAAAGGGAGACAAATTGATAAGCACACCATCGTCCTTGGTGCGGAAATATTAGTTCGTGAAGATGATTCGGTTGTCGCCCACCAGGTATTGTCGAGATGGGACCCTCATATGATACCAATATTGACCGAAATGTCTGGTAAGATTCGTTTTGAAGATATCGTAATCGGTAAGACGATGAGGCAAGAGGCCGACGTTTCTACAGGGGTAAAACGGAAAGTGATCATGGAGCATAAAGGGGATTTACACCCTCAGATCATCATTGAAGATGAGACGGGGAAAATACTTGGTCTCTATCCGATTCCGGAAAAAGCACATATTGAGGTAGAAGAAGGGGATATGGTTACCGCCGGTACATTGCTGGCAAAAACACCAAGGGAAATTTCCAGAACCGAAGACATTACAGGCGGTTTGCCGAGAGTTGCTGAAATATTTGAGGCAAGAAAACCGAAAGACCCGGCAGTGATGAGCGAAATAGATGGCACTGTGGAAGTAGGTGAAAAGAGGAGAGGAAAACGAACCATACTAGTCAAGAGTGAAACGGGAATGGAAATAGAGCATCTCGTGCCGAGGGGAAAACATTTAAAGATACATAGAGGAGACCGCATAAAAGCGGGTAGCCCGCTGGTGGAAGGCCCTCTTATTTTGCAGGACATCTTAAGAATAAGTGGCGAAGAAGAGCTGCAAACATATATGTTGAAGGAGGTTCAAAATGTCTATCGTTCGCAGAATGTACCTATAGATGATAAACATATTGAGATTATTATAGCTCAAATGTTGAGAAAAATAAAAGTGGATGATGTCGGTGACACGAGTTTTTTGCCAGGGCAAATTGTCGATAAATTTAAATTCAAAGGTGAAAACAAGAAGATCATAGAAAAGGGTGGAAAACCTGCGACGGCAAAGCCGTTACTGATGGGTATAACCAAGGCATCTTTACAATCTGACAGTTTTATATCAGCAGCTTCGTTTCAGGAAACAACAAAGGTTTTAACCAGGGCCGCGCTTGAAGGGAAGGTTGATGGTTTGGTTGGATTAAAAGAAAATGTCATCCTTGGACATCTTGTACCAACCGGAACGGGCTACAAATCGTATTGTTCGCTTTCTGCAATACCTAAGGAAATGCCTACTCCTGAAGGAGTAGAAAAATATGAAGATAAAGGAGTTGCCACGTCAACCAAATAGCGTGGGGAGGGGATAAATGCCAACGATAAACCAATTAATTAGAAAAGGTAGAACGAAACTTCAGAATAAGAGTAAGAGTCCTGACTTGCAAAAATGTTCTCATAAAAAGGGAGTTTGCCTGCAAGTGATGACAAGAACACCAAAAAAACCTAATTCTGCATTACGAAAAGTAGCAAGAGTCAGATTGTCGAATGGGAAGGAAATAACTGCCTATATTCCCGGCGAAGGGCATAATTTACAGGAGCATTCTATTGTGTTGGTAAGAGGAGGGCGTGTTCGTGACCTTCCCGGCGTTAAATATCATATCATTCGTGGGACGTTGGATTGCGCTGGGGTTGATGGTAGGAGGCGGTCTCGATCCAAATATGGGGCTAAGACTCCCAAATAAGTTTTAATCAAGGAGAAAGTAGTGTATGGCGCTTGCATATAGGAGTACCGAGGTATATCTGCAACCAGATGTAAAATATAAGAGTAAAATGGTCTCGAAATTCATTAATTCTCTCATGAGAAAAGGGAAAAAAAGTGTTGCTGAAAAGGTGTTTTATGGGGCTATGGGAGTGATTGAAAAAAAGATCACGGATGTAGAACCATTGGAAATATTTGAAACTGCAGTGAACAATGTAAAACCATTGGTGGAAGTTCGGTCGAAACGTGTAGGTGGGGCAACGTATCAGGTGCCTGTAGAAGTGCCAAAACAGAGGCAGCAGTCCCTTGCGCTCCGGTGGATAATTGGTGCTGCTAAAGGGAAAAAAGGGCGCCCTATGTTTCAACGATTGGCGGATGAATTGTTGGATGCATATAAGAAACAAGGGCTGGCTATAACACAGCGTGAAAATACACATAAGATGGCTGAAGCCAATAAGGCTTTTGCACATTTTGCTTGGTCAAAATTTTAGTACTTAGCACAGGAAGTTTAATTTATGAATATTGAAAAAATGAGAAATTTCGGCATCGCAGCGCATATTGATGCCGGTAAAACTACTACTTCTGAACGTATTCTTTATTATACGGGAAAATCATATAAAATGGGCGAGGTTCACGAAGGCACCGCAACTATGGATTGGATGGAGGAGGAGCAGAAACGCGGGATTACTATCACCGCTGCGGCGACTACCTGTTCGTGGAATGATTACCATATTAACTTAATTGATACGCCAGGCCATGTGGATTTCACGATAGAGGTTGAACGTTCACTTCGCGTGCTTGATGGGGCGATATGCGTTTTTTGCGGAGTGGGAGGAGTTGAAGCTCAGTCTGAGACGGTATGGCGACAGGCGGATAGATACGGTGTGCCACGGATCTGCTTTGTGAATAAGATGGATCGTGTTGGTGCGGATTTCAATAAAGTGGTCGGTGAAATTAATGAAAGATTAGGAATGAAGGCGATCCCAACTCAAATGCCTTTTGGCAGGGAACAGGATTTCAAGGGTGTTATTGATTTGGTTAGCATGAAAGCAGTGGTTTATTCAGATGATGTTGATAAGCTGGGAGTGAATTTTTCGGTTGAGGAAATTCCTGAGGATTATAAAAAAGATGCTCTCGCGCAGCGTGAAAAGATGATTGAGGGCTTGGCGGAACAAATTGACTGGCTAACAGAAAAATTTTTAAACGGCGAGACGATAACGAACGAAGAAATAAAAAAGGCCATCAGGGAAGGGACGATCGATTTGAAGTTTGTGACGGTAATGTGTGGCTCTGCCTTTAAGAAGAAAGGGGTTCAGCCGCTTCTTGATGCTGTTTGCGATTATTTGCCTTCCCCGCTTGATAGGAAATCAATCGTTGGTACAAATCCCTATACAGACGAAGAGATATCAAGAAAGCCTCTCCCCACCGAACCATTCAGCGCGTTAGCGTTTAAAATTGCATCAGATAAACATGGCGATTTGACGTTTATCCGGGTTTATTCAGGGAAAGTAAATGCTGGTGCCAGGGTAATAAACTCCGGAAAAGATAAAAAGGAGTTGATCAGTCGCATTTATAAAATGCATGCAAATACTAGAGAGCAAGTGGATATGCTTTCTGCTGGTGATATAGGGGCGGTAATTGGCTTGAAGTATACCGTTACCGGTGACACCTTGTGTGATTCTGATCATGCGATAATTCTTGAAAAAATGGAATTCCCTGACACCGTGATCTCCATGGCAATTGAGCCTAAGACAGACGCTGAAAAGGAGAAATTGGGAGCCGCTTTATCAAAGCTGGCAAAAGAAGATCCGACATTCAAAGTTCGTATGGATAAAGAAACTGGACAAATGATTATTTCCGGGATGGGGGAGTTGCACCTGGAGGTGATTAAAAACAGGATGCTCAGTGAATACAAGGTGGATGCTAATGTGGGTGCGCCAAAAGTATCGTACCGTGAAACTATCGGGAAAAAAGTGGAAGTTGAGGGTAAATTTATTCAGCAGACGGGTGGTCATGGGCAGTATGGGCATGTTTGGATTACCTTGGAGCCTTTTAAGGGTGAGGAACCGGTGAGTTTTGAGGATGCTATAGTTGGAGGAAAAATTCCGAAACAATACGTGCGGTCGGTGGAAAAGGGAATCAGAGAGACGGCTGCAACTGGTGTGGCCGGCGGATACACGCTAATAGATATAAAAGTTACGCTTACAGACGGTTCAACTCATCCGGTAGATTCATCTGATTTAGCATTTTATACGGCTGCGAGTATTGCACTGCGAAAAGGCGTGGAGATGGCAAAGTCAATATTGTTAGAACCTATAATGTCATTGGAAATTGTTGTTCCAGAGCAGTATATGGGAGATGTGATAAGTGAGATCCACAGTCGCAGGGCGAATATTATAGAAATGGGCACCAGAGGGAATCTTAGAATTATTAAGGGCGATGTTCCCCTTGCAGAAATGTTTGGATACTCGACGGTATTAAGATCGATTACCCAAGGCAGGGGCACATTTACTATGGAACCGTTAGAATATAGACCTGCGCCTGCTAAGGTATTTAGTAGTGTTGCATAATGTTTCTTCAAAATAATCGGAGGTTTAAACGATGGGGAAAGAGGTATTTAAGCGGACGAAGCCGCATGTGAATGTAGGAACGATAGGGCATGTGGATCATGGGAAGACGACGTTGACGTCGGTGATCACGCATGTATTGGCGAAGCAGGGATTGGCGAAGGAGAGGCCGTACGATTCGATAGACAAGGCGCCAGAGGAGAGGGAGCGGGGCATCACGATAGCGATATCGCATGTGGAATACGAGACGCAGAAGAGGCATTATGCGCATGTGGACTGTCCTGGTCATGCGGATTATGTGAAGAACATGATAACGGGAGCTGCGCAGATGGATGGGGCGATTCTGGTGGTGAGTGCGCCGGATGGTCCGATGCCGCAGACGCGGGAGCATATTTTGTTGGCGAGGCAGGTAGGTGTGCCGCGAATTGTGGTGTTTATGAATAAGGTGGACATGCTGGAGGACGCGGAGTTGCTGGATTTGGTAGAGATGGAGGTGAGGGAGTTGTTGAGCAAGTACAATTTTCCTGGGGAAGAGATACCGGTGATTCGTGGTTCAGCGCTGAAGGCGAATGAGTGTGGGTGCGGTAGTGCGTCGTGTGCGAATTGTGGGCCGGTGTTGAAGTTGATGGAGGCGGTGGATACGTATATACCTGATCCGGTGAGGGAGATAGATAAGCCGTTTTTGATGTCGATAGAGGATGTGTTTAGTATTAAGGGCAGGGGTACGGTAGCGACGGGGAGAGTGGAGCGTGGCAAGGTGAAAGTGGGAGACGATGTGGATATCGTTGGGATTAAGCCTGACGTGAAGAAGTCGGTGGTGACGGGTGTGGAGATGTTTAACAAGACGCTGGATGAAGGTCAGGCGGGTGATAACCTGGGTGTATTGTTGAGGGGTGTGGAAAAGGATGATTTGGAGCGAGGACAGGTGTTGGCGAAGCCTGGGAGCATAACGCCGCATAAGAAGTATGAGGCGGAGGCGTACATTCTGACGAAGGAAGAAGGAGGAAGGCACACGCCGTTTTTTAACGGGTACCGGCCGCAGTTTTACTTCAGGACGACGGATGTGACTGGGGTGGTGAGTTTGACGGGAGGGGCGGAGATGGTAATGCCGGGGGATAATGTAAAGGTGAATGTTGAGTTGTTGACAGCGGTGGCGATGGATGAGGGGTTGAGGTTTGCCATTCGTGAAGGCGGAAAGACGGTCGGTGCGGGCGTAGTTACGAAAATTATTGAATAAAAATCATTTTAGTGTTGACTTTCTTAAATTACGTGATAATATAGGCCCTTTTTGCAATAGTTTTTAGATTTATTTATTGGAGTATTATGGTGCTGGATCAGAAAATAAGAATACGTATGGAGGCATACGACCACAGAATATTAGATCAATCATCCCTGGAGGTCGTGGAAACAGCAAAGCGTACCGGGGCAAAGGTATTTGGCCCTGTTCCTTTACCCACGCGTATTGAGAGATACACCGTGCTTAGGTCTCCGCATGTTGACAAAAAATCCAGGGAACAGTTTGAAATACGGACGCATAAAAGATTGATCGATATTTTAGAACCCACGGCAAAGACCATGGATGCATTGAATAAGATAAATATGCCGGCTGGTATTGAGATTAAGATAAAAGCTTAAACTTTAAAGGTTGAGGTAGATAAAGATGTTGAGCGGCTTTCTCGGAAAAAAAATAGGAATGACCCAGATTTATTCAGACGACGGTAAGTTGTTGCCGGTAACTCTGATTCAAGCTGGGCCATGCAGTGTCATGCAAATTAAAACGGTCGAAAATGACGGTTATTCAGCAGTCCAGCTGGGATTCGATGATAGGAAGAAGAAGCATGCAACAAAAGCTGAAATTGGACATGCAATGAAATTGTCTTTAGAGCCAAAAAGATTTATTCGTGAGGTAAAACCTGACGCTGGTGTGGATATAAAAGTGGGACAAGCTATTAATGTGGGCATGTTTCAGGACATTAAAAGGATCAATGTGATTGGCATAACCAAAGGAAAGGGCTATGCCGGTGTGATGAAACGATGGAATTTCAAAGGTGGCCTTAACACCCATGGATCTACAAGGCATCGTCGACCAGGTTCGATTGGTTCGAATACCGATCCGGGAAGAGTAATACGGGGTAAGAAGATGGCTGGAAGATTAGGTGGAGAACGCGTAACGATAAAGAATATTGATGTGATTAAAATCGATGCAGAAAAAAATCTGTTATTTTTGAGGGGTGCTGTTCCTGGGCATAAAGGAAGTTATCTTATACTCAATAAGGCAAAGGCGGAGAAAGTAAGTAAATAAAATTATGGAAATACCTGTATATAGCAAACAAGGTGAAAAGGTGGATCGGATACAGCTCGACGAAAAAAAATTTGGTATGCCCATTCGTACGGTCTTGTTGCGTGACGTCATAACAATGTATGAAGCAAATAAAAGACAAGGGAATGCGTCAACGAAAACAAGGGGAGAGGTAGCTGGCGGCGGAAAAAAACCGTGGGTTCAAAAGCACACGGGGAGAGCTAGGGCGGGCAGTATTCGTTCCCCTCTCTGGAAGGGCGGGGGAATTGCGTTTGGTCCGAGGCCTCGAGATTATTCTTACACGATTCCAAGAAAGGCAAAGAAGTCGGCGCTTTACTCAGCTATAGCAGTACGGGTGCGTGATAATGAATTGATTGTTGTGGATGATTTTAATTTCGATACTCCAAAAACCAAACACATGGCAAGTACGTTAAAAGCACTTGGAATTGATGGTGAAAGTTGTTTGATTGTAATACCTCAAGCAAATGAAGTGGTTTGGAAATCAGCTCGAAATATCCCATATGTCAAAGTTTTGACGAGTTCAGGGTTGAATGCCTATGAAGTACTTAAGCCTAAAAAGGTACTACTAACACGTGATGCATTAAGTAAAATACAATAGGAGTCGTACGCTTTATGGATGTTTATCAAATTATTAAAAGGCCTTTGCGCACAGAAAAGAGTGTTGCAGATAGCGAGGCAACAAACTCTTATCATTTTGAAGTTGATTTAAAGGCAAACAAAATTCAGATTAAGGAAGCAGTGGAGAAGTTTTTTAATGTAAAGGTTGAGGATGTTAGAACGCTGGTCAGGAAAGGGAAACAGAGAAGGCTGAGATCTAGGATTGGCAGAACAAAGGATTGGAAAAAAGCTGTAATCACCCTAAAGGAGGGAAGCACAATAGATCTCGGGTATTAAAGGCCAGGTGAACTTAAAAAAAGGAACTGATATTTATGGGTATTATTTATTATAAACCAGTAACTGCCGGAAGAAGATTTGCAAGTGTTTCCGATTTTTCTGAAATTACCAAGAAGAAACCGGAAAAATCGTTGCTTGAACCTAAGAAAAAGTCTGGCGGCAGAAACACTGAAGGCAAGATAACTGCGGAGCATATTGGTGGTGGGAGCAGACGGCATTACAGAATTATTGATTTTAAACGCAAGAAAGATAATATTCCTGCGAAAGTCGCAGGTATAGAATATGATCCTAACAGGTCTGCTCGTATTGCCCTTCTGCATTATGCAGACGGTGAAAAACGGTATATTCTAGCCCCTGATAATTTACGAGTTGGCCAGACATTGATGTCTGGTGAAAAAGTAGAGCCTGATGCTGGTAATTGTATGCCTCTCAGGAGTATTCCGTTAGGTTTAGAAATTCATAATATTGAGATGCGCGTTGGCCAGGGGGGGCAGTTAGTTCGTTCCGCTGGTGGAACGGCAAAGCTCATGGCTAAGGAAGGGAATTATGCACACATAGTTCTTCCATCAGGAGAAGTACGGAAAATATTTTATGGCTGCAGAGCAACCATTGGGAAGATTGGGAATGCAGAGCATATTAATATACGTTTAGGGAAGGCGGGCAGGAAGAGATGGAAAGGACGCAGGCCGCATGTAAGAGGAGTTGCCCAAAATCCGGTATCGCACCCGTTGGGTGGTGGAGAAGGTAGAAGTGGTGGTGGAAGGCATCCGTGTTCTAAGACAGGTTTGTTGGCTAAAGGCGGGAAAACCAGAAAAAAGAAATCATTGAGTAATAAGTTTATTATCCGTAGGAGAAGGATTGGGGCAAGGGGTAATCTATAGGAGTGACCTTTACGGTACTACGCAGGAGATTCTATGAGTCGTTCAGTAAAAAAAGGACCATATCTTGACAGCAAATTGATGAAAAAAGTACTAAAGCAAAAAGAGACCGGTGGGAATGAACATATAAAGACATGGTCCAGAAGTTGTACAATCGCGCCGGAATTTGTATCTCATACTTTTATGATTCATAACGGTAAAACATTTCAAAAGCTTTTTGTTACCGACGATATGGTGGGTCACAAGCTTGGCGAGTTTGCTCAAACGAGGATTTTTAGAGCGCATGGTGGTGTGAAGAAGAAAGAAGCACCTCATTGATAATGAGAGGGTATTGTTGATTATTTAATTGTTGCACTGAAAGGTATTATGGCAATGGAATTCAGATCTAGTTATAGATATGCAAGGATATCACCGAGAAAAGCGCGTTATGTGATCGATCTTGTTCGCGGGAAATCGGTAAACGATGCATTAAGGATTTTGAGAGTAACTCACAAACGATCATCCTATATGATTGATAAAGCAATAAGGGCAGCGATAGCTGCTGCAAATGAGAATTTGAATGTTGACATTGATTCACTCTACGTGACGCAGGCTCTTGTTGATGCCGGGCCAACGAGAAAATGGCAACGTACCAGACCGCGTGGCATGTCGGCTCGTATCTTAAAACGCACTAGTCATATCACCGTAGTGTTGTCTGAAAAATTAAAGAATGCACAGATTAGGAAATAAGTAAGGAGATGAAATGGGTCAAAAGGTTAACCCTATAGGTTTTCGTTTAGGTATTACCCAGGGATGGAAATCCCTTTGGTATGCAGACAAAAAAGATTTTGGTTCTTTGCTTGTTGAAGACCAGAAGATAAGGAAAATAATTAAAAAAAGTTACGGCTTTGCTGGTATTCCATGCATATCAATTGAAAGAACGCGGCAGGATGCAAAGGTGACTCTGCATACGGCCCGTCCTGGTTTAATTATTGGCAGGAAAGGTGCTGAAGTAGATAAACTGAAAGAAGAAATTCAAAAATTTATTGGACGTGAGGTTGTCATAAAAATAAAAGAAATTACTAAACCTGAATTGTATGCACAGCTTGTTGCAGAGAATATTGCGGAACAGTTGGAAAAACGGGCTGCCTTTCGAAGAGCTATGAAAAAAGCACTGGATACATCAGTAGACGCCGGTGCAAAAGGGGTAAAAATGCAGGTTGCTGGCAGACTGGGCGGAGCGGAAATTGCCAGGACTGAAAAAATGTCATTCGGAAGCGTTCCCTTGCATACATTAAGGGCTGATGTTGATTACGGTTTTGCTGAAGCAAAAACTACGTATGGAGTAATCGGGGTGAAGGTATGGATTTATAAAGGCTTAATAAGTTCTGAGAAGGAGATGAAACATGCGTCTGATGCCAAAGAGGGTGAAGTTCAGAAAGTCGCAAAGACAGAAAATTAAGGGAAATGCTACGCGATGTAATACGGTTGCCTTTGGTGAGTTTGGTTTGCAATCTCTGGAGCCAGGATGGGTAACTGCTCAGCAGCTCGAGGCAGGGAGGGTATCGGCATCACAATATCTTCCAAGAGAGGGAACGTTGACTATAAGAGTTTTTCCTCACAAATCTGTCTCCTCAAAACCTATAGAAACTCGTATGGGCAAAGGAAAAGGCGAGCCAGAATTTTGGGTGGCAGTAGTAAAACCAGGGACGATGCTATATGAACTTAGTGGTATCAACGAGGATATAGCCAGGCAAACGTTTAACAGGATAGCTCATAAAATGCCTGTGAAAGTAAGGCTCGTACAAAGGAGAAAGACAATTTGAAGACTGATGAAATCAGAGGCAAATCCAGGCAGGAAATTTTAGATGAAATCGATGCCAGCAGGCGAGAATTGCTAAATATCCAGTTTCAATGGCTGACCGGAGAAACAAGAAATCCAGCACAGAGGAAGGGTATCAGAAGGAATATTGCGCGATTGGAAACGATTCTAAGGGAGATGATGTTAGGGATCAATTACCCATCTCAGGCAGAAGGAGTTGATAAGAGATGAAAGCAGAAAATGTAAGAGGCAGGAGAAGGAAGGTTGTTGGAATGGTAATAGGCGACAAGATGCAAAAGACGATTGTCGTAGAAGTAACGCGTCTTGTAAGACATGCAAAGTATGGTAAGTATATAAAGCGGTCTACGGTGTATAAAGCGCACGACGAGGACAAAGAGGCAAGGGTTGGAGATAAAGTCGAGATTATCGAAACAAGGCCACTGAGTAAAACGAAAACTACAAAATTGGTCAGGGTTATCGAAAAAGCTAACCGTTAATGAAGAAGTGGAGTTTTTGAATGATAATGGAACAAACTAAGCTTGACATTGCTGATAATAGTGGCGCTAAAAGGGCGACATGCATCAAGGTGCTCGGAGGGACGAGCAGAAAGTACGCAACTGTTGGAGACATCATTGTTGCTGCGGTAAAGAAAGCGATTCCTGATGGGGTGGTGAAAAAAGGGGACGTTGTAAAAGGCGTTGTTGTTAGAACCAAAAAAAATATTCGCAGAGACGATGGATCGTATTTAAAATTCGATAAAAATGCTATAGTTATAATTGACAACGATGGTAACCCGAGGGGAACTCGTATTTTCGGGGCCGTTGCCAGAGAGCTTAGGCAAAAAAATTTTATGAAGATTATATCTCTGGCTGCAGAAGTGGTGTAGGCAGGTTTCAGATAAAAGAAAGTGATGAAAATTTCTGGAGAGAGTTATGCACGTTCGTATGAATGATCTTGTAGCGGTGATGTCTGGTAACGAGGCTGGTAAAACCGGAAAAATAATAAAGGTTTTGACAGATAAGAAGCGGGTTATGATAAAAGGGGTGAATATAATTTATAAGCATACAAAACCAAGCCAAAAGAATCCGAAGGGTGGTAGAATCGAAAAAGAGGCTTCTATAGCTATCGCGAACGTGTTGCCAGTTTGTCAAAATAAAAATTGTAAAAAGAGCGACAAGGGTGTGCGGACGCGGAAGAAGATATTGGAAAATGGTGACAAACATCGTGTATGTGTGTATTGTGGTTCTGAAATCATAGCAGCAGAATGAAGTTTTAGGATTTAAGATATGACAAGATTAATAGAGAAATATAGACAACAAGTGGTACCGCAACTCATAGAAAAGTTTCAGTACAAAAATAAAATATCTGTGCCGAAGATTCAAAAGGTAGTCGTTAATATGGGTGTGGGTAGGGCTACAGAAAATAAAAAACTCATTGAAGAAGCAACGAAACATCTGACGGTTATTACCGGGCAAAAGCCGCTTGTTACAAAAGCAAAAAAGGCTATAGCCGGCTTCAAACTCAGAAAAGGTCAGGCGATTGGATGCAAAGTAACTCTTCGCGGAAGAAGAATGTATGAATTTTTAGACCGGGTAATTAGTATTGTATTACCAAGAATCAGAGATTTTCGTGGGCTTTCTCCAAAATCTTTTGATGGGCGAGGTAACTATACGATAGGTCTTACAGAACAGATTGTGTTTCCCGAAATAACGATAGAAGCAGTTGAATTTGTTCAAGGTATGGATATTACCATTGTTATTACCGGCAATTCGAACGAGCAATCTTGCATGTTGTTGAAATTATTAGGGATGCCTTTTAGATTAGAATAGGGAGTATGGATGGCGAGAAAATGTCTGATAGAAAAGTCGAAAAAAGAGCCTAAATACAAAACAAGACAATATAATAGATGTAAATTGTGCGGAAGACGCAGGGCTTACTTCCGCAGATTCCAGATCTGCAGACTTTGCTTTAGGAAGCTCGCCTCAAAGGGTGAGGTTCCAGGTGTAAAAAAAGCCAGTTGGTAGAATGAATTTAAATTCTGATAAGTATTTAGAATACCGTATTCGTAATTAAGGAAAAAATAATGAGTATGACTGATCCAATCTCTGATATGTTTACGAGAATGCGAAATGCATGTGCGATTAAACGTGAAAGCGTTGACATTCCATCGTCAAAGCTAAAGGTATCTGTTTTGAAAATATTAAAGGATGAGGGATTTATCAAGGAATTTAAAGAGATATCGAATGATGGTAAGAAAGGTAGTTTCAGGGTGTATCTCAAGTATGGTCCGTTAAACCAGCAAATCATTAATAGAATTGATAGAGTAAGTAAATCGAGCCGGAGGATTTACAAAAAGGCTGATGATATAAGTAAGGTGTTCGGTGGGATTGGCGTCGCGATTTACTCTACTTCAAAGGGTGTGATGAGCGACAAGGAATGCAGGAAGCTTAAAGTTGGCGGTGAACTTATTGGCGTTGTTTCGTAATGAGTTATATCCGGGTTGAGCTATAAGAGGTGTAATATGTCAAGAATAGGAAAACAACCAGTTAAAGTACCAAATGATGTAAAAGTTACCGTAACAGGTAATACGGTGAACTTAGAAGGACCAATAGGGAAGTTAGTACAGGTCTTTCATCCTGATATTCGCATCGAGTTTAATCAACAAGACAGACACGTGGAGGTAAAGAGGACTTCGGATGAAAAATATCATAAGGCTTTGCATGGTTTGACCCGCGCGCTTATTGCTAACATGGTTTTTGGGGTGACGAAGGGATTCTCTAAAAAACTGGAAATTGTAGGGCTCGGATATAACGCCAAAGTGCAGGGTAAAGAGCTTGTGTTATCGCTTGGCTATACACATCCGGTGCATTTGGCTATACCACAGGGAATTAAGGTCGATGTTACGAATCCTACAAACCCTGCGAAGCTTACCATTTCTGGTTCTGACAGACAAATGGTCGGGCAGTTTTCTGCGGTCATAAGAGGCAAAAAGCCGCCAGAGCCATATAAGGGGATGGGAATTAAATATGACAATGAGGTCATCAGGAGAAAGGCTGGAAAGGCATTCACATCGGGTTCAGCATAATCGTTAAAAGGGATTGATCATGAATCGAATTAAGGAAAAAATACGAAAAAGGACGAGGCGCCATCTTAGAATCAGAGTAAAAGTGATTGGCACGAGCGAAAGGCCGCGTTTGAGTGTTTGCAGGACTTTAAAAAATATATATTGCCAGATTATTAATGATCTGGAGGGGAGAACGTTGGCATCTGCATCGACTCAATCGCCCGATATCCGGTCACAAATTCCCTACGGAGGGAATGTGAAGGCTGCGGAGATTGTGGGGAAAAAGATTGCAGAAGAGGCAATAAAAATGGGGATTGCAAAGGTTGTATTTGATAAAGGTGGCAATAAATATCACGGCAGGATAAAGGCCTTAGCAGAAAGTGCACGAAAGCATAATTTAAGTTTTTAAAAAGCTGATTCATAACAAGGAGATTGATTTGGCGCGTTTGCAAGAACCAAAAAACTTGGAAGAAACTGTTGTGCGGGTTAATCGGTGCACAACGGTAACAAAGGGCGGAAAATCGATGAGTTTTAGCGCCCTTGTAGTGGTTGGTGATAAAAAGGGCAGCGTTGGTATCGGATTTGGCAAGGCGCGGGAAGTGCCTAATGCCGTGAATAAAGCGGTTAAGGAAGCCAAAAAACAGATGATTAAGATTCCCTTAAAAGGCGATACGATACCGCATGTGAGCTGGGGAAGATTTAAGGCGGCAAATATTTTTTTGAAGCCTGCATCACCAGGTACAGGGATAAAAGCAGGGGCTTCGGCGCGGGCTGTTCTCGAATCAGCAGGCATAAAAAATATTTTGTCGAAATGCTACGGAAAAAGAAACCCACTCAATGTAGCCAAGGCAACTTTGAGTGGGTTAAAGGCATTAAGAACAAAAGAAGAGATTGAAGCGCTAAGGGGGGTGAAGATAGAATGAATTTTATGGATATAAAGGCTTTGCCTTTTGAGAGAAAACGGAGGAAGAGAGTAGGGCGTGGCAGGGGATCCGGCATGGGTAAAACCTCGTGCAGGGGAGGAAAGGGGGCGACAGCAAGGTCTGGGAATGAAACGAAAATACAGTTTGAAGGCGGGCAGACTCCGCTCTTTCGCCGTCTGCCAAAACGCGGCTTTAATAATCCGTTCAAAAAGCAATACGCTGTTGTTAATGTAAAAGATATTGCGTGTTTTGACAAAGGAACAATGGTCGATTCTGAGAAGTTGAAGCATGCAGGAATAATCAAAAAGATATTAGATGGTATAAAGATACTTGGAGATGGTGAGATAAAAACCCCTTTGACCGTTATGGCGCATAAATTCAGCAAAGTTGCAAGAGAAAAGATCCAGGCAGCAGGAGGGGAAGCTAAGGTTATTATATGATAGAGCAATTTGGTAATATTTTTCGAATACCGGAACTACGTAAGAAGGTATTGATAACGCTTGGTCTTATTGCTTTGTGCCGTGTTGGGGTTTATATACCAATTCCTGGGATTGATACTACGGTGTTAAAATCGTATTTTCAGCAATTTACCCAAACGGGTGTTGGTCAGTTGTTGGGACTTGTGGATATGTTTGCGGGTGGAGCTTTGACTTCAGGCGCTATATTTGGTTTGGGTGTTATGCCATATATCAGCGCTTCTATTATTTTCCAGTTGTTGGTTGGTGTAATTCCTTATTTAGAAAGACTGCAGAAAGAGGGTGAGGCGGGGAGGAAGAAGATTAATCAATATACCAGATTAGCAACTGTGGGTTTGTGCCTTTTCCAGGCGTTTGTGATGACGCGGACACTTTATACCGTTGAGTTTAATGGAATGCCTGTTATTCCTGTCTATCTTCAGGGGTTTGGTTTTCAAATGATGGCTGCACTTCTTTTAACGACAGGGACAATGACGCTTATGTGGATTGGTGAACAAATCGAGGAGTATGGTATCGGGAGCGGGATTTCTATTGTTATTATGGTCGGTATTATAGAGCGTTTGCCTTGGGCTTTTTCTCAAGTCATGCAGAGTTTTACTTTCTCGGTTACCCCTGCGGAACACCAAATTGGAATTGTTAAATTACTCGTACTATTGGGAATGTTTCTCGCTATAGTTGGCGGGGTTGTATATATTACGCAGGGGCAAAGACGCATACCTGTACAACAGGCGAAGCATACGCGCGGTAGAAAGGTGTATGGCGGACAAAGACATTTTTTGCCCCTTCGTGTGAACCAGGCGGGAGTAATGCCTATTATATTTGCACAGTCGTTGTTAATCTTTCCAGCCGCAATTATGCAGGGAATTCAAGTAAGATTAGAGCCTGGTAGTTTTGGGTATTGGATTACTTCGCGTTTGTCAGAAGTGTTGCAAGGCGGCGTTATTTATGTCGTACTTTATGTCCTTCTCATAACGTTTTTTTGCTACTTTTGGACTGCTATTCAGTTTAATCCAAAAGAGATGTCTAATAATATGAAAGATTACGGAAGTTTTATCCCAGGAATCCGGCCAGGTCATAGGACGGCAGAATATTTAGAAGGGATTATGGGAAAGATTACGTTGGCTGGCGCTGCTTTCCTGGCGTTGATCGCTGTTCTGCCTAAGCTTGTGGCAGGGGGCTTTGAGCTTAACCGGGCTATAGCTGGTTTTTATGGCGGTACAGGATTGCTCATTATTGTGGGTGTGGCGCTCGACATGGTGCAGCGGATAGAATCGCACATGATTATGAGACAATATAGTGGATTCCTGAGCGGTGGAAGTAGAATTAGAGGAAGAATGGGATGAGGATTGTTTTTCTCGGACCACCTGGGGCTGGGAAAGGCACGCAGGCCGAGACCATTAGCAAAGAAAAGAAATTGCCACATATCTCTTCCGGAAATCTGCTCAGAGATGCTGTAGAGAGTGGCACGGCTACAGGTATACACGCACGGCAATACATAGATACAGGACAACTGGTGCCAGATCAAATTGTTGTTGATATTATCCGAGACCGTATTTTAAAAAATGATTGTAAGAACGGGTTTATTCTGGATGGTTTTCCCAGAACTCTTTCTCAGGCAAAAGTCTTGGATGAAATGCTGAAGAATCTTGGTAATAAGCTGGATGTGGTATTTTATTTCATTGTTTCCAAAGAAAGCATCGTTCATAGGTTGTCTGGCAGGAGAATCTGTAATACTTGCGGTGCAAATTATCATATTAAATTCGTTCCCCCTGCAGTGGATGGTGTTTGCGATAAATGTGGCGGGAAGTTATATCAACGTGCGGATGATAAAATGGAAACGGTGCAAGAGAGAATAAAAGTTTATCATGAACAAACTGAGGACTTGATAGCCTATTATAAACAGAATAGAATTTTAAAAGAGATTGAGTCAGAAACAAATATTGAAACAATAGCTAAAAACATTTTGAGTGCCATTAATAATTCATCGCAAAATGTGGCACTCACTAATCGCGGAGTAGTTAGTTGATCGTTCGTAAGTCTGCCCGTGAAATTGAATTGATGAGAATGGCGGGAAAGATTACTGCGGACGCGCTCAGACTTGCTAAGGAAATTGCAAAAGAGGATGTAACAACTGATTACCTTAATACTGAGATTGAAAAATACATTGTAAGTAAAGGCGGCATACCAATTTTTAAAGGCTACAGGGGATTTCCAAAGAGTATTTGCACTTCGATAAACGAAGAGGTTGTTCACGGTATACCAGGGCCGAGACGGTTAAAAAACGGTGATATCCTTAGCATAGATGTAGGAGTAGGCTATCGCAAGTATGTGGCAGATGCCGCCGTGACGATACCAATAGGGCAAATTACCGATGAAGCGAAGAAGCTTATTGATGTCTGTGAAAACTCACTCCACTTGGCGATCAAGGTTATAAAGTCTCATGAAAAGCTTTCCCTGATTTCAAAAACGATTCAGGAGTATGTTGAGAAGAATGACTATTCCGTTGTGAGAAATTACACAGGACACGGGATTGGCAGATGCATGCATGAGGATCCACAGGTGCCAAATTTCGTGAGCAAGGCATTGCTAGCAGCAGATGAAATCTTGACGCAGGGGACGACTATTGCAATCGAGCCAATGATCTGCATGGGTAAATACGATACCGAAGTCTTAAATAATAAATGGACAGTTGTTACCAAAGATAGGAAATTGTCTGCGCATTTTGAACATACCGTTGTAGTAACCGATGGTGGTGCAGATATTTTAACGGTTTAACACAGTTTTTATAGTATATGCCAAAAGAAGAGCCAATTAGAGTAGAAGCGACAGTAAGGGAGGCACTTCCTAATGCAATGTTCTGGGTAGAACTGCAGAATGGCCACAAGGTGTTGGCGCATGTCTCAGGAAAGATGAGAATGCATTTTATCAAAATATTGCCTGGGGATAAGGTAACGATAGAAATGTCACCCTATGATCTCGATAAAGGCAGAATTATTTATAGACAAGTTTAATACGGATAGGGTTGTTTAGTTTGGAGGCGATATTATGAAAGTTAAGGCTTCCGTAAAACGGATTTGCGAAAATTGTAAGATTGTAAGAAGAAGGAACGTTGTTCGTGTCATTTGTGTAAACCCACGTCACAAACAGAGACAGGGATAGCTAACCGGTTGATTTGTAAAAAATCAGAAAGGAATAAATAAATGCCGAGAATTGCCGGAATTGACATTCCCGCAGAAAAAAGAATTGTTATTGCGCTTACCTATGCCTATGGTATTGGAAAGGCTTTGTCACAGCGTATATTAAAAGACCTGAATATCGATGAGAACGTACGCGCAAAAAATCTGCATGAAGATCAATTAAGCGTATTGAATGCTTTTATTGAAAAGAATTTTACCGTAGAAGGCCAATTGCGCAGACAGGAGATGCAGAATATTGCGCGGCTGAAAAGTATCAACTGTTACCGTGGAATACGGCATAGTGTGGGTTTGCCGGTGCGGGGACAAAGAACGAAAACAAACGCCCGTACACGAAAAGGCCGTAAAAAGACAGTGGCAGGGAAAAAGGGTGTAAAAGAACTGGGATAAAAGGGAAATTCTTTTAGAATTAACGTATGGTTCATTCTGTGTCGAATTGTGACAGAATTAAAAATGATATAGCTGAAGAACTAAAATCCTGCAAAGAATTGTTAAAGGCCTTATCGCTAGACGTAGAGAGATCCGAAGATGGACGTGATTTTAAAAAGTTTAATGAGGTGGTAGGCTTTTGTGAACAGGTTCTTCGGGTGGTTGAAACATGGCCACAAAATAAAGAAATGGTATTTCTTGACTGTTCCTGTGGTAAGTCATATCTATCGTTTGCTTTGAATTACATCCTTTCGAAACGGTTTTCTATAGAAACTTTTTTTTACGGGGTAGATTTTAACCCCGCTTTAATAGAAAGATGTAACCGAATTAAGGATGGCCTTGGCATTGAGAATATGCAATTTGTTCATGCCAAAATTATTGAAATTCTTCCTGAAAAACCCATTGATATAGTAATCGCATTACATGCGTGTGACACTGCTACGGATGAGACAATAGCCAAGGGTATTAAGCTGGGAGCAAAATATATAATGGTAGTTCCGTGTTGTGAAAATCAAATCAGGAGCCGCTTAAAGAACGGGCATCCATTGATTGAACTAACGGCATTCGGGCTACTACGGTATCGTTTTGCCGATATCTTAACTGAGGCATTAAGGTCGCAGTTCCTGATTGGTGCAGGTTACTCAGTAAAACTGGTAGAGATAACTTCACCAAAATGTACTCCAAAAAATTTAATGATTGTTGCGCGAAGAAAAAAAGGAAATAAGAAATTCAGCATGGATGGATATAACAGATTGGATGAAATGTTTCATGCAGAATTCGTTTTAAAAGATTATTTTCATGGATACGACATGAGTCGGGAAATTAATACCCATCTTGAGAAATTTTAAAGATTTGTTTAGCTTGAGGTCAAAAATACTATGTCAAATGGAATCAAAAAAAAGATAAGACGCAACGTTACACGGGCAATTGCAAACATTAAGGCAACATTTAATAATACTTATGTGACAATTTCTGATGTTAACGGCGAGACAATATGCTGGGCAAGTGCTGGTACGGTTGGATTTAAGGGGTCCAGAAAAAGTACTCCCTTTGCCGCTCAGAAGGCAGCATCAAGTGCCGCTGACAAGGCACAGAAATATGGTGTTCAGGAGATTGAAATCAGAGTTAAGGGGCCTGGTCCTGGCCGTGAGTCTGCTATTACCGCGCTTCAGGCAGCTGGTTTGAGCGTGAAGGCAATTGAAGATGTTACTCCGCTTCCGCATAATGGTTGTCGGCCGAGGAAGAAACGCAGGGTATAAATAAGTTTTAATAGATTCAGGAAAGGATTGATATGGCAAGATATGTAGGTCCGCAATGTAGATTGTGCCGACGGGAGGGTGAAAAGTTATTTCTTAAAGGAATACGCTGTGATACGGTGAAATGTGCAATTACAAAGAGAAAATACCCGCCAGGCCAATTTACTTGGGGAAGAGGGAAGTTGTCTAAATTTGGTATTCAATTTAGAGAAAAGCAAAAGGTCAAGCGTTATTACGGAATTTTAGAGAGACAGTTTAAAAATTATTTTAAAAAAGCGGAACGGCAGAAGGGAAATACGGGAGAAAATCTGTTGATGCTACTGGAAAGAAGGCTGGATAATGTTGTGTATCTTCTTTCTTTCGCTCCTTCGAGAAAAAGTGCCAGACAGTTGGTTCTGCACGGACATATTATGGTAAATAACAAAAAGGTAGATATTGGTTCTTACCTTGTGAAGATTGGCGATGTGGTAAAACCTAAGAGTGTCGAGATAACCCAAAATATTGTTAAAACGAATCTTGAATTAATGAAGGGGAGAAATGTTCCCGTCTGGATGCAACTGAGAGTTGACTCCTTGGAAGGGCAGGTTACGCAGCTTCCTATGCGCGAAGATATTTCAGTTCCTGCTCAAGAACAGTTGATCGTTGAGCTGTGTTCCAAATAACTTTATTTGGTTATTTTAATTTAATCCGCACATGTAAGGCATGCAGGTAGCTTAAAAGAGCTTCGTGGATGCGTTTTTTCTTACGATAGAATTTATACACAGTCAGATCATTTAATTTAATTTTCAGATCCCTTATTAACCGAACTAGGGGGAAAAATATGCGAATAAGGTGGAGAGGTCTTGAGCTTCCAGTCCGCGTTGATGTGGAGAGAGGGACTTTAACCGATACCTATGGTAAGTTTATTGCCGCTCCTTTTGAACGTGGTTTTGGCCACTCCATAGGTGGCAGTTTGCGGAGAATATTACTTTCGTCGTTGGAAGGTAGTGCTGTAGTATCCGTCAGGATAGATGGGATTAGTCACGAATTTACGAGCATTCCTGGTATTGTGGAAGATGTGATTGATATAATGCTGAATATAAAAAACATCATCGTAAAACTAAATAGTGATCAGCCTAAAGTGATAAAAATAGAGGCGAAAAAAAAGGGTGAGGTAAAAGCAAAAGATATTATAGCCGATCCAGGCGTTGAAATAATTAATGGAGATTTGCATATAGCTACGCTCTCTGACGACGTTAAATTTAACGTAGAAATGGAAGTGAGGAAAGGGCGCGGGTATGTAACTGCTGAGGAAAATGAGCCAGAAGAACAAGAATTCGGGCTCATTGCGGTAGATTCAATTTTTTCTCCCGTAAGAAACGTCCGCTACTCTATCGAAGAAACCCGTGTTGGCAGGCGCACAAATTATGACAAACTTATCATGGAAATATGGACGAATAGCGTAGTCTCCCCTGAAATGGCTATGGTTGAAGCCGCTAAAATTATGAAAAAACATTTAAACCCGTTCGTTCAGTACTTTGAGATCGGCAGAGAGTTGCAACAAGTTGAGAAAAGAATGGGCATTGAATCCGTTCCTGAGATATCTGAAGAAGAACTCACGAAAAAGATGTGCATACCTATCGCAGAGTTGGATTTGTCAGTGAGAGCTTCCAACTGTCTTGAAATATCAGGCATAGCAAATGTAGGCGATCTTGTTGCAAAGACGGAAGAACAACTTCTGGGGATAAAAAATTTTGGCAAAACTACCCTTAGAGAAGTAAAGACAAAGCTGGCACAATTAAATTTAACGATCGGTATGCCTATAGCGATCAAACAGATGGAAAAAGGGAAAGGATAGTTCCATGAGACACAGGATGCGAGGAAGACATTTATCGAGAACTGCTGCACATAGAAAGGCATTAAGGCAGAATATAACGAATAGTCTTTTTACTTACGGAAGAATTGTTACTACCCTGGAAAAAGCAAAAGAAACAAAGTCTTTTGCTGAAAAGTTAATTACCATTGCAAAAAAAGGATTATTAAAAAAGGACGCTGATAAGCCAGGGTATGTGCATTGTTATCGCCAGGTCCTGTCAAAATTGAGAAATACCGACGTTACAAGGAAGTTGTTTGGTGAAGGGCAATGGCGCGAATCCGGTGGTATTGCCCAGCGATTTGCCAATCGGAACGGCGGTTATACAAGGATTTTTAAGTTGTCTGGGACTCGACTAGGGGTTTTGTCGGGCAGTAGTGTGGGAAAAATACCCGAACTTGAATATAGAATGGAAGGCAGGGATAGAAAATTACGACTATTAGGAAGACGCCTCAATGATAATGCGTCACGCGTGATCTTTGAGTTGGTCGCAGGGGCTGCTGAAATGCAGGCTGCTGAACAAGTGAAACCAGCGGTTACCACCGGTTAGTTGAAACGTATTTTAAAAATATGGTAGTTGAATTGTTTTACCCTTCTACTATAGAAACATAGTAGAAGGGTTTTTTTGTTAAATGGAAAATATTAATAAAAAACGTTTGGTTCTTGCTTCAAGTTCTTTGAGGCGAATTACCTTGTTAAAGATGTTAGGATACCATTTTGATATTATACCCCATAGTATTGATGAATACATTCCTAACGATGCCGCGCCGGAGGAATTAGTTCAGAACCTTGCATTCTTGAAGGCAAATGATGTTGCCGGAAGAGTCGATGATGCCATTGTTATCGGCGCAGATACCCTGGTGTTTCATAACAAAGATATTGTAGGGAAACCAAAGGGTGCCCGTGATGCAAAAAGGATCCTTTCTCTGCTGAGTAATTCTGAACACAGTATCTTTACCGGAGTGTGCATAATAGATATGCCTTCAAAAAAGAAATTATTGCGAAACGAACGAACGCGTATTACAATGAAACATATTTCTGAAGAGGAAATAGAAGCGTATGTCAGATCAGGTGAACCACTGGATAAGGCCGGAGCGTACGCTGTTCAGGGTAAGGGGAAAAAATTTATTAAAAAAATCAATGGCTGTTACTCAAATGCAGTTGGTTTGCCGTTGGAAATTGTTCAGGAAATGCTCAATAAATTTAACAACCATAACGCAGATGCCGAAAAATTTTAGTTGGGTTATCGAGGGCGAAATCGCCGGTATGGCGCGGCCAGTATCCGTAGTGTCAGATCTTGAATTCCTGAAAGACAACGGAATCGAAGCAATTGTATCTTTGACCGAATTGCCGCTGCCTAAAACGTTTATAGAAGAATTTGGCTTTGAGTATAAACATATCCCTGTCGCGGACCTCACATCTCCGACGCAAGGCCAAATTGATGATCTCGTGACTTTTGTAAATAATCTGATAACTTCGAAGAAAAAGACCGTTGTCCATTGCGACGCTGGCATCGGGAGGACAGGTACCATGTTGGCCTGTTATCTGGTAAATAAGGGCTATGGCGCTCAAAAGGCCATGGCGGAGGTGCGCAAAAAAAGGCCAGGGTCTATTGAGACACTGGAACAAGAATACACGATTATGAAATACGAGGAAAGACTTTTAAAAAAACGCAGAGGTTAGCGGTGTTGTATTGCCTGATAAACCGGATGTGTAACAAAATAAATGATCGTATCTCTTATTTATAGCGGTGCAACTCTTTTCGGTTGTGAGTGATGTTTCGATAGATTCTTTGATGATCTCTCATAAGCAACAATAGCAGCACCAAGGGCAGTTGTGATCTGCGGGTCTGCTGGAACAGAGATCCCTATTTCCAATTCCCGTTCCAAGGCACTTTTCAATCCTGTGTTGAATGCAGGGCCTCCATCAAAGAATACCGCTTCATTAACACCGATCTTTTTGACCATGGCACCTACCCGCTTGGCGATAGATTTATGAATACCGGCAATGATATCTTCCACCTTTCTTCCCTGGGAAAGGAGAGAAATGACCTCAGACTCACCAAAAACGGTGCATAAACTATTAATATGAGGTATATTTTCAGCCCGTTCTGACAATATGCCCAGTTCATCCAGTTCCACTTCAAGGATACGACTCATAACTTCCAGGAATCGTCCCGTTCCAGCGGCACATTTGTCGTTCATAGCAAAGTCTGTCATGATACCACGATCATCAAGTGCAATGACCTTGCAATCCTGTCCGCCAATATTAATAATGGTTCTTACGTTTGCCTTGCCGCGCATGAGCCACGTGGCTGCTTTCGCATTCGCCGTAATTTCAGTGATAATTTCGTTGGCTGGTACAATTCTGCGGCCATAGCCGGTGGCCACGGTATATTGGATTTCGTCCTCTCGTAAATCATAATCTTCGAGCATTTCATGGAACAGGAGATTGACCGTTCTCTTGCAATTCGTTCCTGTTGATGATGTTTTTGACCCTATGACCGTCTGCCCATGCAGCAGCACAACCTTTGTGGTCGTTGAGCCTACATCTATTCCTGCTGCTATTTCCATAAGATGTAATAGTAACCGTAATAAGCGTATAAAACAAGGTAAAAGTCGTTGTAAGAGAGGGAGAGAATAAATGCCGCAATGGACTTCGTTGTGAGCTTAGTCGAACGATTGGTGTCATTGTCATGCGTGCAAAAATTCATATGGCATAGGAGATTTATCCCTGCAGAGGTGTATTGATGTGACGTATGCGGTTTATCCCTCTCCCTATATGTTTTGAATTGAATCTATTATGCCACGGAAACGTGACATCGGGAAAAATGGCGACACGCCGATCACATATATTTTTCTGGAAAACGATGATATGTAAAAAATGTAGGGGTGAATCGTTATTCACCCCTCTTGGTTGTTGATAAAAAGGTCCGCCTTTTTCAGGTAACTTCTTTAGACAGGTTGGTATCTGGCGTGTTTTTCGGTATAAACGAGCGCTCCGGTCTTGCAAGCCTCCACGCATGCCATTGTTTCAAACCCTTTGCAATCGTCACAATTGAACGCAAAATTGAGTTCGGTATCTTTCGTAATTGCGCCAAACGGACATTGTGTTACGCATGCCCAGCACCCCACACATTTCTTGGTATCAATAATCACGTTCCCATCTTCATATTTTGTAATGGCGCCGTATTCACAGGCTGCCATACACTTGGGTTTTGCACAATTCTGGCATACGGTCATATGGGGCTTGTCTTTTCTTGTCGATACTTGCAACCGGTAGCGGGGCTTTGGGGTTTCTGCAAAGGCCTCGTAAATATTTTTGGATACTGAATGCCGTACACCGCACTCTATCATACACTGTTTACAGGTAACGCATTTATCTTTTACAAATTTCTTTTTTAGCATGTATTAACACTCCTCAATCTTCGTATAAGAATTTCATATTCAAATTTTATATGATAATGCATCAAGGCGCAAACAAAAAGATACAACCGGTCAAGATTTTTCAGCGGATGAAACAGCAGTGCTTTCCAGAATAGCGCTTACGAGTCCGGGAATAGTGTATTCATTCGCCTTAATGGCGATACGGAGTCCCATCTCTTCTGCGGTTTGCGTCGTGATTGGGCCTATGCTGGCATACTGGACGTGTCCATTCAACGCCATAAGGTCTTTCTTGCCAATGATCTCAACAAAATTCCTTACCGTTGATGAACTGGTAAATGTAACGATATGAACCTCGCCATTCCTGATTTTATCAACAAGATTAACGTTCCTGGGGTGAGCCATAATGGTTTTATAGGCTACCAAATCAGTTACCTTTCCCCCCAATTTTTGCAGTTCCTCAGGCAAAAAACTTCTGGCAATATCTGCCCGTGGCAGCAGGAATCTTTCACCCTTTATTGCTGTTACCTTCTTTAACTCGTCTACCACCGATTCTGCAACAAATTTGGGCGGTCTGCAATCGACCTTTATGCAATACTTTTGGATAGCTTCTTCGGTTGCAGGGCCAATGGCGCAGACCTTGATGCCTTTCAAATCACGAATATCCTTTCCCAGTTCAAACAGGCGCTGGAAGAAGGCATCTACGCCGTTGACACTGGTAAAGACAAGCCAATTGTAGGAGTGGATGTTGTTAATGGCTTCATCCAGGGATTGAATAGTGTCGGGTTTTGTAATCTCTATGGTGGGAAATTCAATAACCTGTGCACCATATTCGTAGAGCTGATCGGCAAACTCACTGGCCTGTTCTCTTGAACGTGTCACAACGATTGTCTTTCCGAATAACGGTTTGGATTCAAACCAGTTGAGCTGGTCACGGAGTTTTACCACTTCGCCGACGATGGTAATTGCCGGTGGTTTTATATTTCTGGTTTTTTCTACTATTGTACTGAGCGTTCCTATTACTGTTTTTTGCTGGGGTGTGGTTCCCCACCGGATGACGGCAACGGGGGTATCTTTGGAACGTCCGTATTTCATGAGTTGTTCAGTAATGTAAGGGAGATTCTTAATCCCCATATAAAAGGCAATGGTCCCGATTCCCGTGCTGATCTTCGCCCAATCAATGGAACTTTCGTCTTTCGTGGGGTCTTCGTGCCCGGTAATAAGCCCGAAGGTGGAGGTAAAGCCCCGATGGGTGACCGGGATACCTGCGTAATTCGGGGTTGCGATGGCTGCGGTAATGCCGGGGACTACCTCAAAAGGGATGCGGTTCTCGTAAAGCACGATTGCCTCTTCCCCGCCTCGCCCAAAGATATAAGGGTCGCCTCCCTTTAACCGGGTTACGATCTTATCTTCCATAGCCTTTTTTACAATCAGCTTGTTAATATCGTCCTGTTCCATAGTATGTGCGCCGCCCTGTTTTCCGACGTAAATAAATTCGGCATCCGGCCTGGCAACTCTGAGGAGGTCTATATTTACCAAATAATCGTAAATAATAACATCAGCTTTTTTAATACATTCCAGGCCTTTTACGGTGATAAGTCGTGGGTCACCCGGACCAGCACCCACAAGGTATACCAGGTTGCGCTTCATCACAACAAAACCTTTCAATAGTTTAATCAATGATATTGGATTTCATTTGGACGCAAATGAACACATGGTGGTATCGCCACAATCAAAAAACCTGCTCCCGGATTCCATTCCTTTACAAGGCGGAAAAAGGAGGGAAGGCAAAATAATCTACACAAAATAATATTGAAAATTTCTGTATTAATCAATGATCTTTTATGGCTTCTGAAGATGCTCTTTTTGATAGGCCATTTTTTCTTTATTTGACATAATTCTCTCCACGGCCTCAACAGCGTTTTCCCGGATATCGATATTTTCGTTATTCACCAGTTCCTGGAGTGCAGCAAGTGCGTTTGGACTGCCAATCCTGCCCAGTGCCCATGCTGCAGCACTCACGACAGATGGTTCTTTATCCTTTAATGCCCATGTGAGTGAAGTGGCAGCGCTTTCATCGCCAATCCACCCAAGGGTTTGTGCGGCGCGTTCTCGTGTTTCTTTGTGAATTTCATGCAACGAACTCATCAGTGCCCTTACTGCGGGAGTCCCAATTTTTATCAGTGCCCATCCAGCCCGGCGCCTCGTTCCCTCTTCTCTGTCATTCAGGGCGTTTGTTAACAAGGGAACGGCCTTTGATCCCATTGCTGCTAATCCCCATGCGGCCTTTGTGCGCGTCCAAGCGGCTTCCTCTCCGGCATCGGTAATCAGGATTTTGGCAAGGGCATGCATAGCCGGGTCGCTACCGATGTTGCCCAGCGCCTCGATACAGCCGCTTTTGACATACCAGCTACGTTCTTTTGTGAGCGCATTTATGATCGGAATGGCTGCACCCCGGTTTCCAAGCGTCCCCAGTGTTCTGGCAATGTCATACTTAACACCTTGTTCAGATTCTTTTGTTAATGCTTCGAGAAGCGCCGGAACCGATTGTGAAGCGTCCAACCTTTTGAGTGCAAGTACTGCTTCCCGCCGGACTGTCGTATGTTTGTCTTTCAGAAGGGGTTCTATGCTCAAGGCCACGCTGTTATCACCGCAAAATCCGAGTGACCAGACGGCATGTTGCCGTACCTGCGGGCTGTTGTCTTTGAGAAGTTTTACGAGAGGTGGCGCCGTGTATTTCGGCGGCAATACCATCAAAGCCATTGCGGCAGCCCTTGCTTTGTCATACTCTGCGTCCTCAATGGTTTTTGTCAGGAGTTTTGCTCGTTCCTGAATGTGTGCGGTATGATGGTCATCTTCTTGCCGGGGATTGTTTGTTTCCCGCCTTTTTGGTTTCTTATATACGCTTGTCTGGTTTTTGATATTCAGGACATCCATGGCAACACATGGATAATCGACCAGAATTACATCCACTCCTATTTTGATTCGATCCTTTATAACCTTTCTGCTATCGTTTGCCAGAATGATCGAGAAGGCATATTTCTTTTCCTCGTGGATAAGGTCAATCTTTTCTTTTGTCATTTCTTCTGCAGATAAAAAAACCAGTTCTTTCCCCTCGGAGTCTGCGTCTTCCGCCTTTAAATTTCTCAGCGTCCCCCACAAATATACCTGCGAAGACATTTCGGATTCCCGGACGACCTCCAGCACCTGTTTCTCCAAACAGGTCTGTTTTACATTCAGGATCACCTTAAGATCGTTAATTTTACAGAATTTTAGCGCATCAGAAAGGAGGGGTACTCGTTCTCTCTGAAACGCAGATCCACGCCACGAACCTGCATCATATTGCTGTAATTCAGCATATAATAATTGGTCAACATATCCTTTCCCGTCGGTCGTTCTGTCGATCGTTTCATCACACATCAGGACAAGCTGATTGTCCTTTGTTTGCCGGATGTCAATTGCAATACCATCGATTCCTAACTCGGCAACCCGTCGTAATGCAGCAAAGGTATTTTCCGGAACGTCTTCCAGCACGCCTTGGTGCGCAAAGATTTCAACCTGCTTTGTGTCTTCAGCAAAAACTGAGAAATACGGGGAGATCAGGAAAAATATTATGACGGAGCAGAGATGCAATCCGGCAATCCTTCGTCTCCGTAATGAACGCTGCGTCATACGAAAAGGGAGACGAAGAGAGTTGTAAAAAACGTGCATACCTCTGAATTTGTTATAGAGGAACGGTGTCGTGGTCAGCATATGCAGCATATCCTCATTCATTTGAACGCTTTGTTTCGTTGCTCATGATTTGCCAGTGTGGCCTGCCTTCCCAGGTAACCCGATTCTCTGCCATATTAAAATGGACCTTTTCCGAAAATGTCCGTGACCCTTCTTTTCGTAATTCCGCTTTTGGGTTGCCAGTCAATAAGGCGTTATCCTGGGCCAGATCCCAGGTGAAAAGCGATCCAAATCCCTCACTGTTCTCCAGACGCTTACTGGAAAAGTGAACATTGCCTGTGGCGATAATCTTATGGATGTTCTTATCGTTGTCCAGATAGGCATCAATCTGATCTCCCTGTAATTTTTGACCACCCCGTGTTGCTTCTGCCTCTTCATAAAAACTTACCTTCCTGAGTGTATCATAATACAGCATTTTTTTTGTCCAATTGACTTTGAGATCGGTTTCTTCTGTGCTTTGATTGGGGAACTTTTCCTCTCCTCTTTCATATAGACTTCCTTTACCTTCACATAATACTGTTTTTCCGTCTTCATAAAATAAAACCCGGGGGACAAGAATCTGCCTTTTATTTCCTTCTTTCAGAAGGGCAAAGGGGTGTCCCCGTAAGATGGTGACTTTGTTTTTTGCATCCCATGTGACCCGATCTCCGACAGCCTCGCTGAACAGGTTGTCCCGTTTATCGATAATATGGATTTTTTCTGTGGCCTTTAACGACTGGATATTATAATCACGGTCGTTAAACGTTACATTCAGATTATCGCAGAAGAGAGTGGAATTTTCTCTTTGAACTTCAATGTTCTTTTCGAAACTGGCCTCCCGCGTGTTGTCCAGAAAATTCATTTTCCCTTCCCAGGTTACGGTGATATCATTGTCAGCTTTGTCTGCCCCGGCCGCGGCCTTTTTTTTCCCGGTCTTTTCCCAGAGTTTCGCTTTTAAATTGCCGGGACTTGGGATGTCTATTTTCCCGGTATCTTTATAAAAAATTATTTTCTGTGCATCAATAGTGAGATCGTCTTTTATAAATTCTGCCTTTTGGGAGTCCTCCAGGATGGCGCTTTGGGTGTTAACATCCCACGTCAGAAAACTTCCCTTGGCGATTTTTGTTCCTTGCGATGCAAGCACATTTCCGCTGGCAATGGCATGTTTTGTCTGTTTCGTCTGAGGGTCAAGGAAAATGACCAGTTTATCGGAAAATACGGTTGAGCTGCCTTTCCTGACCTCCACGTTGTCGTTAAAGGTCATGATGTTTGATTCGGGTTGTCTGTCGAAGGTAAGTTGTCCACTGGACCGAATAAAAGTTTTTTCACCTGGTGTTATCTGTGTGCCGGTTTCCCCGGAAGACGTGGTGTTGTCTTCCGGCATTTGCGAAAGCGATGGTGTGCTGTCCGTGGACATGAAAAAGAGGTCATTTTTAATGCCATCCATCTCCATCTCCGCATCTTTTTTGATCCACATCTTTTTGTTAACAAGGTCTATTTCGCAGCCTTGTCCGACAATTTGTATGCCTTTCCCGTGGATGGTAACAGGTTTGTCGGTGTACACAAACTTTTTCTCGGGTGAATAGCGCAGATAGTCTGTATTGAGTTGGGTATCAGGGTCGAATTGTACAACTACGTTATCTGAGAGGGAGCCTTCGTCTGAAGTGCTGTTCATCTCCCCTTCCTTGGAGGTAATGAAAACGGACTGCGTGCCCTGCTCGGAATGGGTAAAGTCCATGACTTCGATTTCCGGAGTGACAATTTTGTAGGCGTTATCATTGAGCAGGAAGGTGTTCTCTCCACGCATGATTACCACCTCTCTCCCCTCTCCGTCGTAACTTGGCATGGTTAAACCCTGGACCGTTTGTGTCACGGTATCTGTGCCACTCCCGGGAACATTCGGTAACTGCCGGGCAGGAGCGGTGTTTTCCTTTTTGCTCTTTGTTTCATCTTTTTGCTTTGATATAACCAGAGATATGATGATGGCGAGCATGCAAGCTACCGGGATGCCAATGAGTATGTATCTTCGTAAGGTCATGATAGTCTAAAAATAAAAATAGGTTTCACATTAATCTTTCAATTTTCCTTGTCTCAGCATTCACAAAATCTATAAAAAACAACTTCATAACCAACAATGCTATATTAACAATTTTTCTCTTGGTTTTGTTGCGACAGAACCAGTCTTTCTTTATCATCATCATCATCAAACTCTTCGGATACATTGCGCCAATCCTTGCCTTTCTGATCCTTTTCGTAACAATTTAGTGTTTTGAAAAATCTCAAGAGAAAGCCTTGTTTTGTTGACTGTATCAGGGCGAATATCCAGGGAGAGGCAGATTCAAAACATGTCTTTGCAATTTCCAAATCCTGAAAGGATGCCATGGTTATAGCCAGTTGATGCATTTTTGTCTGTTAACCCCGCAGGGGTGACATTGATTTTTAAGGCCGGTGTAATGGTAATTTTATTTCACCCCTTCAGGGTTGTGTATTTTATCTGCCCATGGTTCTATAATCATTTCAGCCCTTCGGGCTTTTTTACTGCATAGCGGATTTTGTTTTTATTGCGTGTGAATACCTTCAGATACGCCGCACCTACAGAGAAAGGTGTTTTTCAAAAAGCTAAAGTGTCACTCCTTTTAAAGAGTCGAGCACACTACGATGCTCAATTAAAGAGGAAATAATATGTTTGCCTTTCGTTGAATTAGCCAAACAGTATCCTTTAATGGCAAGATCGTTTGATTCTGTTGCGATTTTTTTGGTTTCATCAAATCCCCTCGCTTTCTCATTATTCATTAAACAATTAATGAATAATTTTTAGAATTGCATCTCTGTAAGCCGTAAAGTTATTAAGGTTGTTTCTCAATATCCCGATAACAATCGCTGCGTCTACGGTATCGTATTGATGGACTACGATGTTTCTGAACCTTGCCATTTTTAACATAATTTCAAAAAGGTCATTCTTAAGCACGCCATTTTCGTGGAGAACTCGAAATGTGTCTCCGTAATTGTCAGGGGTACGATACCCTTTGTCTGAGATGATATGATTGGCTATATCTGCGCATGTCTCTAGCATCATTTGCAATGTCCTTTCCACAATACGCTGCACCTTCCAATCACGCGAATACTCTTCAAACGTAACGGACGAGAACTCTCCTATCTGTTTCAGGTATTCGTCCAATTCCGTGAGCTTTCTGAGGATGAGAGGCTTATCAACCAAGCTTATATCTCCCTTCGAAGATATCCATCTCTTTTCTTGAGAAATCAAAATATTCCCGGATGGCTAAAGATTCGAATGCGTGCCTCGTAAAGGGCATTTTATCCACCAGGATTATTTTGTTCTTAATTATCCTCGCCGCAAGGGGAAGCGGCGCCGTATTTAAAACTACCAGATCAACTTCGTCCGTCTTCAAAAGTTCATTCATTTTCCCCAGTATTTCGAGTTTTTCCTGCACGATATCCGCTCCGTCTGCCATATATATGGCAATATCCACGTCACTGAGAGGAGAAACCCTGCCCCGTGCAAGGCCACCAAAGAGGTATGCAAAAATCACCTCCGGATGTTTATTCAGATATTCCTGAACTTTCGGCAGCAAATGACTAATATTTTCAGGTAATCGACGGTATTTCATCATTATTTTATCACTAAACACTACGTATCCTGCACGACGCTAACTATAGCTCAAAGAATAACTCTTTTTTTCTGAGGATACCTTATTTTTGGTATCGTTCCATGATAAGGTGCCATTTGTCCTGAAATTTGAGTATCTTTTCTGCAACCTCTCTCACCGCGCCATGCCCGCCTTTTGCCCTGGTAACATACGCTGAGTGCTTTTTGACAAGTGGCGAGGCATTGGCGACCGCAACAGGAAATCCCACGCGGTAAAGTATCGGGAGGTCTATCAGGTCGTCGCCAATATAACAGATTTCATTGTCACTAAGGGTGTATTTTTCCAGCAACTGTTTGTAGGCGTCTATTTTGTTCTTGGCCCCCTGATAAACGTCCTCAATGCCTAATTCCTTTGCCCGATGGATTACCGCGGTGGAGTTTCTTCCGCTGATAATTGCGGTCTTGATGCCGGAACGATGGAGGTATGAGATGCCGGTGCCGTCCAATACATTAAATGCCTTTGATTCACACCCCTGGGAATCAATATGAATAGCGCCGTCTGTCAAAACGCCATCAACATCAATAATGACGAGCTTTATGTTTTTCATTAAGTTATGTGTAGGGTGAATTAAGGCGTTGTTTTTTACGCCGAATCCACCTTCAATATTTTGTGATAGGGTGGATTCGCTTCGCTTAATCTACCCTACCGCAAAACCGCTTAAATAAAATGAAAATCCTGTACACTTAAAACCCCACGACAAGTAAATCCTGCACATCGATGATACCGATGGGTGTGTGGGAATCGTCAACTACGGGAATCTGATCAATTTTGTAATCTTTTAGTATTTTGTATGCCTCAGCGACCAAACAGCGGGCATGGATGACCTTCGGCGACCGTGTCATAACTTCCTTTGCGCTGCAATGTAAAAATGAGATGCCATTTTTCAAATGTCTTCTCAGGTCTCCGTCAGTAAAAAACCCCACGAGTTTATTTTGTTTGTCGACAATACTTACTGCGCCTGGTTTACCCGCGGTTTCCGTCATAATAGCAAGAACGTCCAGTAAAGGAGTATCTTCGTCGGCGACCGGGTTTTCTTCATTCTTGCGCATGACCATTTCTACGGTCAGCAATTTTCTGCCGAGATCTCCCCCCGGGTGATAGAAGGCATAATCTTCTTTCCTGAGATTCCGTTTTTTAAATATCGTAAGGGCCAGGGCATCGCCGAGGGCGAGCATGGCCGTTGAACTTGCCGATGGGGCAAGGCCTAAATGGCACGGTTCCTCAATCTTTCCGATGTCAAGAACCACGTCGCTGTGCCTGGCCAGAGAAGATTTATTATTTCCCGTAATGGCAAGCACTTTTGCCCCGATCTGTTTCACAAAGGGCAAGAGGGTAACAACTTCAGTTTCACCGCTATTCGAAAGCACCAAAACGACATCATCCGAAACAATACGTCCAAGGTCGCCATGTTTTGCCTCCGACGAGTGAATCCAGTAGGAAGGAGTCCCCGTGCTGGCAAGGGTAGCAGAGATTTTCTGGCCGATGATGCCTGCCTTTCCGATACCGGTAACTACCACCCGCCCCTTGCAGTAAAAGATTAAATCGACTGCCTTTTGAAAAGTAAAATCGAGACGGTTGACCAGGTTTTTAATTGCTTCCGCCTCGAGCAGGAGTACATCCTTTGCGAAATCAATATCAGATAAAAGATTTTCTTTCATCGGGGGTTTCTTCATTCTATAAAGTCGTGCATCGCTGAAATGAAATCGACGAGTTTTTTACACGTAGCCAGATTGATTATAGTGGTCATCCCTGCAACATTCAAGAGAAAAGAACGATGGTATCAGGGAAGAAGATGAATTCTATGTTCTGCGCTTGACAACGTATTTCCAATGTGTTAGGATGTTTTGCTCGAATTGCTCTTACAGATTCAATTAAGGGAGAAAGTGCATAATCGGTGGATTTCAATAATTTACTCATTTCAATTCCCACAATACTTTATGCGCTCACCATTCATGAGTATTTTCACGGCTGGACGGCAAATAAGTTTGGGGATCCAACAGCAAGGCTCCAGGGCCGGTTGACATTAAATCCCCTTGCTCACATTGATATCCTGGGGGCGTTATGCTTTGTCTTTGCGCATTTTGGGTGGGGTAAGCCTGTTCCCATAAACCCTCATAACTTTAAAAATCCCCGTCGGGATAATGTGCTCGTGTCCTTTGCAGGCCCCGCTGCTAATTTCATTTCTGCTCTTTTATTCGGACTGACCTTTCAACTCCTGCGCAACGCAACGTTCATACCGATGAACGTATCTACCAATTTGTTTAATTTGCTCCTGTCGGGGATTGTAGTGAACCTCTCCCTCGCATTTTTTAACATGATTCCTTTGTTTCCTTTGGACGGTTCCCACATTCTGGAGGGTTTGCTGCCCTATAAGATGGCGCAGAAATATAAAGAGATCGAACGGTACAGTCCCTTTATTCTGCTGGGGTTAATCATTATGGGAAATTATGGGGGCATCTCGATCTTCAGCATGGTGCTCGGTCCGCCGATACACTACTTTCTCAGATTGTTTGCCGGTTTATAGCCGCAACAGGTGCTAAATTTCCTCATCACCGATTTTTTGCAGGGCACAAGAAATGACAAATGAATATAAAGTAGACCTGGATATTTACAACGGTCCCCTTGATTTACTCCTGTACCTGATCAGAAGGGAGGAAGTTAATATCTGCGACATCCCCATTGCACGGATTACCGATCAGTACTTACAATATGTAGAAGCTTTACAGGCTTTGGACATGAATATTGTCGGCGACTTTTTAGTAATGGCTGCAACGCTTATGTATGTAAAATCGTATATGCTTCTTCCCCGCACCGAGATGAAAGAAGATGAAGAGGAAGTGGAAGATCCCCGATCCTCTCTGGTGAAACAATTGCTGGAATATAAGCGATATAAGGAGCGTACGTTTGTCCTGGCTGACCGGGCTGCTGTGTGGGAAAGGAAATGCTCACGAATACCCGGGGAGTTCCTCGTCGAAACAACAGAAGAGAATCATGTGCAACTGCCGCTCGAAGGTGTTAGCGTGTGGGAACTTTTACAAAGATTTTCCCTGCTTATGAAGCAGATATCACTTGATGTATCCACCAAGGTAACGTACGATGACACGCCAATACAGGAATATATGAACGATGTCCTCGAAAAGGTGCATCTCCATACTTCGATATCGTTTGCAGATCTTTTTTCGGGCATACGTGAGAGGAAGCGGATTATCGGGTTCTTTTTAGCCTTGCTGGAACTGGTTCGGCTCAACAGAGTAAAGATTGAACAGGCGGTAACCTACGCAGATATTCATATCTCCCTCTTTTCCTAGAGGACACCTTGTGAACGAAATAATCGAAGAATTTCTGCCTGAACACGAATCACGGTTTTCACGCGCGGAGTTTTAATTTGAAATTCTGGAGATAGTTTGTTAGCATGCTAAGCTTGTGATAATTCATGGAAGGTTTACCCATGGTTGCAAAAGAATTGCTGGATATCCTTGTCTGTCCACTCTGTAGGGCTAATGTCCATTTAGAATGTGATAAAATTGTCTGTATCAAGTGCGGACGGCGATATCCGATAAGAGACGATATTCCTGTTATGCTTATTGATGAGGCTGAATTGCCGGAGGAACCAAAAAAGATTCATGGATAAAAAGGCGCTTATTGCTGTGATTGTGTGCGGGATAATTATGATATTGTATTACCCATTCATATTACCCCTGATGACGAAGAAGGCTAAAGTTACCGAAGAAATAGCGGAAGAAGTTGTTCCGCAGCAAACCCAGGATGTAAAGGCTGTCGAACCCCCCCGGCCTTTGCCGACACAGGCTATTGAGCCTCAAAAAGATATTCCGGTTCAGGAAGTTGTTCTAGAAAACGAATTCATAAAGACGGTATGGACGAATGAAGGTGCGGCGCTCAAATCGATTCAGCTCAAACATTTCAAAGATGCAGAGGCAAAAAACGTTCTTGATTTATTAAAGACCGATGTAACCACGGAATACCACCCCCTTGCCATTGAGGCCATCCTTCAGCAGACGAATTTTCACCGGCAGCGATACCACATAGCTGAGCATAGTGCAGACAAGATCGTGTTTACCGCCAGATTGGGAGAGGGAATTAATCTTGTGAAAATGATTACTATGCCTCCCGACAAATATCATATCAGTATGGAGGTTGCCTTAGAAAATACTACCGGCGACGAAACTTCTGTGTCGTACAGTATTATTGCATCTTCACTGATTACCCTGGAAGGAGAACCTTCTGCTGACATAGCAGCTGTGGCAGGAGTAGATATGGGAAATAAAAGGACAAAACTAATAAGGATGGCGCCAAAAGAATTACCTTCGAAAAATGAATCGATGGGCATTGTCTGGGCCGGGTCAACGAATAAGTATTTCTCCACGATTCTGAAGCCCGCTACTAACGATTTGATTGCAGGTGTCAATGCACAGCCATTAAATGCTGCGGGAATGCCCACGAATGAAGAGACAGGGCTTGCCGACTTTCTGGTCACCGTGCAGACAAACAAATTCCGGATTCCACCACATGAGACAGTCAGGCACAGCTATGTCTATTTTGTAGGGCCGAAAAAAGAGGAAATTCTGGGACAATATGAGACGTTGGATACCCTTTTAAGCTATGGTTGGTTTACGGCAATAAGTAAAGTGCTGTTAACATTTTTAAATGCCGTCTACCATGTCGTTCCCAACTATGGTATATCTATCATCCTCTTAACCATCATAATCAAGGCCATCCTTTTCCCCCTTACCAGGAAAAGTCAGGTCTCTATGTTTCGAATGCAGCAACTGCAGCCCATGATTAATCAAATGAAAGAAAAATATAAGCATGATAAACAGAAGATGGGAAAGGAGCAGATGTTGTTATTCAAAAAATACGGGGTTAATCCTATGAGTGGTTGTTTGCCCATGCTCTTGCAACTCCCGGTGTTCTTTGCGCTCTTTCGCACCTTGCAGCTTTCTTTTGAAATGAGACAGGCATCCTTCATGTTTTGGATCAATGACCTTTCAAGGCCGGATACCTTGTTGTACCTCCCCTTTAGTATTCCTTTCATCGGGAACGCCCTTAATATTCTGCCGTTAATTATGACCGGAGCTTCCTTTGCCCAGATGAAGGTTACCCCCAAGGCGCCGGCAGCAGATTCGCAGGCTCAGGCTCAGCAGAAGATGATGTCGTTTATGCCGATTATGTTCGCATTCATCCTCTATCATATGCCCTCCGGACTTACGGTTTACTGGACAACAAGCACGATATTCAGTATTATTGAGGGTATTGTGATTCGAAAAACCATCAAAAAGATAAAAACCTGACATCCCGTTCTTCTTTTATGCACCCCGGAATTCAGGATACGATCGTTGCGGTTTCTACTCCGTCAGGGAGATCATTCCATGCAATCATCAAGATCTGTGGCCCTGAAGCCATCCTGTCTGTCAAAAGCATTTTTGCTTCAACCACGAGCGTCGATTTGGAAGACATTCAGCCCTACTCTTCGGTAAAGGGATATATTCATTCTTCAAGGGAAGGCGTTAATATTCCCGTGCTTTTGTATCTTATGAAAAAACCCTTTTCTTACACAAGGGAGGATGTGGTAGAAATTCACACCATGGGCTCTCCGCCGCTTCTGGAAATGCTATTAGAAACCCTTCTATCGGATAGGATTCAAACACAGCGGTGTATCCGGCTTTCACAGCCGGGAGAATTTACCAAACGCGCCTTTTTGCATGGTCGAATCGACCTTACCCAGGCCGAGGCTACCATGCGCATCATCCGGGCGCATACAGACCTTGAGCTCGACGCAGCGGTTGCGCAATTGACAGGAAACGTTTCGCGGCAGATCAGGCAGGTGCAGGATAAAGCAGTTTCACTTTGTGCGCACATAGAGGCTGCTATTGATTTTTCAGACCAGGATATTGAACTGATATCTGTGTCTGAAATTACTCATGAGCTGGATGAACTGAAAACAGCTATTTCCCGTCTTTTACATCAGGCGGAAACCGGCAGGGTTTCTCCGGAAGGGATTGATACCGTCTTCTATGGTAAGCCAAACGTTGGGAAATCGAGCCTGATTAACGCCCTTTTGGGGAAGAAGAGGGCGATCGTTAGCGAGATACCGGGAACGACACGGGATGTGGTCACCAGTAGTTTAGAGATAGGTGGAATTCGTTTTACCCTGACAGATACAGCAGGGGTGGAAGATACACAAAAGAATAGGATCTCGGCAGCGACGGAAAAGGTGCAATCTGTCGTGAAAAGTGCGCAGATCGTGTTGCTCGTTTTTGATGGCAGTATCGATTTGGCTGATCAATTCAGGGAAATAAAGGCGGATGATCTGACCGCTCAGATGATTGTCGTAATCAACAAGTCAGATCTTAAGAAAAATGACTCGCGTTCTGTCGTTCCACCGGAACTTACACGATACCCCGTCATACATGCTTCTGCTCGGACCGGAGAAGGGTTGGAACGATTGAAGGGCTTGTTGTTAGATACCATCCTGGGCGGCAGGATAGAGGCCATTCCGTGCCTCATGACTGTGCGTCAAAGGGATGCCCTGCAGCGATCCCTCCAATTGGTTCAGTGTGCCTTGGAATCGGCGCAACAAAACGAAAGCCACGAATTCATTGCCTTAGACGTGCGTGCAGCAGTAGAGGCCATGGGTGAGGTTTTAGGAGCGGTTACGACAGAAGATATTTTATCCAAGATATTTTCAGAATTTTGCATTGGGAAATAGAAGCTTGACTCTTAAATACTTACGACTTATGCTGAGCTCTGTGCCATTTTATGCGTCGTACCATTTTTACCAGTAAATCCTGGCATTTCAATCATCCGCACCTTTCTCGGTAAAAAAATCACGTTTGGACAAGGATTCGTATATCGTTTCTTTTATTGCACGACTATTCATTCTAAACCTTCTATCAAAAAGTGTGTCATGACACACTTGTGTGACGTCACACTTGTGTGCCATGTCACACTTTTTCTGCGTTGCTTGAAAAACCCATCCTCTGTTCACCTCTGTTTCCATCAGTCCATAAGTAATTGAAATTTAATGCGTAGTGAAGTAATT